>NZ_JBFUCJ010000018.1:0-73272 GCF_056405295.1 Variovorax sp. P1_H2
GTCCACAAGGCTCTGCGACTGGAGGCGGAAACCAATTGCATTTCGTGATTCCGCCGGGCGACAGGGCGACCATATTCAATGTGGTTGGGGAAAGGAAATTGATGTGATTGTGACAAGACTAAAGAGGCATTTCGCGGACGGCTTGAGTTTTTACGATGACCTGCCAATCGACCAGAAGGTCTCGTTGRTGGAAGGCAAAGTGCCAAGCCCCCTAGTCAAGTTGATTTGGCTGTGCAATGAGGATGCACGTGAGTTGGACATCGAAGTCAAGGACGGGAAGCCGACGCTATCCATTTCGGCCCTTCCTGATTCCTCCGGGTTCATTTGCTTTGAGGAGGTAGGGAAACCAGACAATTGCCTGCTGCTCGACGCAACGGCAAAGGAACGTGTGCGCCTATCCGTTCCATGGCAACTCACCGGGCCGAAGAACCCCGAGTCTGCCGAGTCGCCGACGTCATTTCTTGACGTCAGTGGACCCTACCTCAATCCGGTTGATGGCAGGAAGGGGGAATATGGTGTGAAGGCGTGGGTACAGCACGCAGGCATGTACTACTTCGAGTTGGACTATCACACAGGCCAGTTTCTCTGGGGCAGGGAGATCAGGGATTAACTTCTCTGATCTTGCAGTAATGGGCCGATCTCCAACTGTATTTCAAACTCTGCTTCAAGTAGCACCAGGAAGCGAGTTGGTCATGCAGAAACGGTTGCAAGGGCTGGGATTTGAAATCAGTGTTCTATAATGCAATACGATGCAGTCCCGTTGCAGCCGCTTCTCGTCAACGAAAGATCTATGAGCCTTCTAACTTTATTAATTTGTTTGCTTTTCATATTTCCGTTGTGGAGAATATT
Organism: Variovorax sp. P1_H2; assembly: GCF_056405295.1. Classification (NCBI taxonomy): domain Bacteria; kingdom Pseudomonadati; phylum Pseudomonadota; class Betaproteobacteria; order Burkholderiales; family Comamonadaceae; genus Variovorax; species Variovorax sp. P1_H2. The sequence goes on from NZ_JBFUCJ010000018.1 coordinate 850, forward strand.
CGAGCGTGCCGGCTTTAATCCGGCTTGGTCGCTTCTCGCGATACTATCAACGCCTGGGCTACTTATCATCGCAGGCATTCTTGCACTCAGAAAATGGCCCGCATCGAAGACCAAGACAGTTACGCCCTCGAATTAACCATGTCTTCGATCTATCAATTGTTAATCACATTTTATAAATCTTGGTTTTCAAGTGTTTTGTTGACTCTTGGATTGCCCATAACCACAGTACTCTTTGTCATCGTGGTTTTCTTTTCATCTTGTGTCATTTCGAAAGCAGGTTTTTCCCGTTGGTGGGCGCTCCTGAGCGTCATCCCATTGATAAATCTAATTGCCGTGTGGGTTTTTGCGTTTGTCAAATGGCCAAGATTGTCAAAGCAATAGCGCCGTGACCACCTGTGGCCTTGGCTCATTCTCGATCCTGCACTCAAGAGAACCCATGTCACTGCTGAAATTTCTTGGGGCGGTTGCCGCTGCCTGCATGCTCGTCGGCTGTGCCTACGACGGAGCTGGTTATCCGAAGCCGGAATACAACCACGTCGCGCAACCCGGCGACCCCGAGTTCTTCCTCGAATCCCGATTCGGCACGAGCACGCAGTTCAAGGCCAAGATCAATGCCGCCGTCGATGACGACTGCCTTGGCGCGGAGCGCGTCGCGTACCTCCAGACGATGGATTCCTATCTGCGCCGCGCCGATGCCCCCGGCCCTTGGAAGATCACGGCACCAGCCGGCAAGCCCATCCTGATCGCGGGCCAGTGGGTTCGCTATTCCACGACCGGCTTCGACTACCTGAGCAAGACAAACCTCGTCTTCCCGGGTGGCAGTTGCCCGTGGGCTGCGAAGACGATGACGCCTGTCGTTGGTGCGAAGTACGTTGTCCGACTCTCTGGCGTCGGCCCCACCTGCGCGCTTTCGATCACCACGATCGAGGGCGCGCCAGTCGACACTCACGATGCGCCCAACTGTGCGCGCCCGACGCGCTGAAGCGATTGTTGGGGTGCGTCCCGCGCCCCAATTCCTGATCTACCTCAACTTCGAGTACCGATGACAGTAAGACAACCCGTGCGCAATGCGTTCGTCGCGATTGCAGTGACCTCACTCCTGGCCGCTTGCGGCACTCGCCAGCCTGCTGCGCCCGAGCCGCAACCGCCGGCAGCCACCGCACACAACACGGTGGTGATGCCACCGGTTGCATACGGCACCACGAGCAAGGGCCTTCAGTTGTCGAAGGCCGATGACAACTGCGGCGTACCCGATTCGCTGCGCCAGGCGGTGGAAGATCAGTTGGAAGCGCCGTATGAATACTTGCATCCCACGCGGGGTCCGGGCACCGAATCGGCCGCGCTTCTGAAGATCGAGATCACGGACATCTTGGCGAACGCCGGAGGAATGTATGGCGGCCCCAAGATCGTGCAGATTCACGGTGTTCTCGACCGCCCTGGCATGCCGGCTGCGAAGTTCACCGCGCAACGCCAGATGTTCATGTACTTCGGGTTTCCGAAGAGCACATGCAGCATGGTCGGCAACGTGACCTACGCGTTGGGCGCGGACATCATGAAATGGATGCGCAGACCGGTGGACGGGGCGCATCTGGGCGACCTGTGAGTCTGTCTGGGAGTCACGGCTACCGGAAACTCAATGATGTTGGACGAAGCGCAGGCCACCGTCCGGTGGCCTGCTCATGCTGGCCCCTCAGGCAAGCGGCGTGGCGCAGGACCACAAGCCCAGGTACGCCACCGCCTTCTCCTTCTCGATCGCCGCGCCGCTTCGCTCGATCGACGCCGGCGATTTCTTGGCGAAGTCCGCGATCGATTGAGACAGGTTCCAGACCTCCGTGCGGTCGATCAACAGCAGGCGATCGTGCAGGGACTTGTCGCGTGCGAGGCGGACTTCCAGGGGGCGCGATGCCTTGTACTGCGCCTGCCAGCGACTGGCCGCCGGCGCGAGGCTGGCCTTGGTCCCGGCGCGGTCGCCCAGGATGAGGATGTGCACGCCTTCCTGTGCGGCGATGGCGATGTCCGTCAGCGCGGTGGCGTTCACATAGGGGTCGACGATCAGGACCTCGCGCCGGGCCGCACGCACCACCCTCGCCAGTTCGGTGAACACGTCGAAGGGCGAGCGCGTGGCGAAGAATGCGCCACGTGGCGCTTCGCCCGCAGAGGCCGCAGCGGGCGGCAAGCCGCGATCGAGCACGGCAGCGAGGCGCCGCCCTGGCGGGACACAGAAGAGGCCGCGCCGAGAGGCCAACGGCCGGTGGCCGTTCGAGCCGGCCGCGTCGTGCGCGGCACGACGCGCCGGCGCATTGCCGATGTTCACGATGAGCTGCACCGGTCCGCCGTGGACGGAAATGGCGATGCCGGGGAGGTCACTATCATTCGAGGTAGCCATGATGTGCGTTTCTTTCTAAGGGTTGCACGTTGTGGTTAGAGCCTCGTTGGTGTTAGTCGCACCTTCGGGGCTCGCCTTTTTGCTCAGAGCAAAGCCCTGAGCGACCTTGCGCGTGGCCGAACACAGGAAGCGGTCGGCACATGCAGCAACCGGCCATTTCACCGCGGTGCGGCGCTTGCGCGAACCCCGTCGGTTCGGAAACTGGCGGGGGAAATGTCTGGGGTTGAGTTGTTGCCTGAAGAAGGTTCGCGCGGCTTTCACTACAGCGACGAAACCAGTCTTCCCAGGCTCGACAGGGCCTGTTCGCTGCGCGCATCCCGGGTGTGGCCGTCCGACCGCCTCGGCAAAGGTGGCCTGCCGGGCCGGCAGCACGACTGGTGGAGTCCCGGGACCCCACGAGTCGCGCTCAGTTCAAAGTTGAATCCGATCGATCTTCGCGCCTTGCAGCGATATACCGGCTTCCAGCCCGACGTTGGTGAGCACGAAACCCACCACAGGCTGCTGAGCAGTGTTGGTGTCGATGTTTCCGTTGGCGCCGATGGTTGCGAGCGCCACCGTGGCGTCCGCGCCGACCGTCCAGCCCTGGCTGCTGCGGAACTTATCCAGTGCTTGCTGCGTGGTGAACAGGTAGATGACCGCCTTCGACTGCGCGCCCGCCTGGAAACCGAGCGACCCCGCGGTGGTGCTGTAATAAGCCTCGGTGCGTCGGCTCACGCGGAGCGCACCGCGACCGTATTGAGCGCCGACAAAGAAGCTCGCGTCGACCACGGCCGGAAACACCAGCACACCCTTGGATTTGGCCACCAACTCGCGCGAGCCCGCAACATTGGTGTAGAGCTTCGAGAGCGTCTCATTGACCTGGGCTTCGATCGACGCACGCGAAGACGTGCTGCTCGCGCTCTCGCCCTTCATGGTCGTCGTGCAACCGACGAAAGCGAGGCCCGCCACCGCAACGGCGGCGGCACGCATGGCTGTTCTGAGGTAGGGGTACAGGTGGCTCCTTTCGTGGCTATGCTTCCGGCGCTGGCTTGGCGATGCGAGCCATGCGCCTTCACCATGATAGGCAGGCCAAAGTGCCTGCAAGCCCACTGTGGAAGCGCAACTATACGGATTCGAGGCATCGGCGAAGTTGTTTGTGAGATTGAACGACGCCGCCGCCTACAGGCGCACGGCCCGAAGACTGATGGCACGAATGCTTCATCCGTGGCATACCTTCAAAGCCAGTCAGCGGAACGACGGCCGATGCTGGCGTGAACGTTCGGTTCGCCATCAGGCTTTCGACCTTATCAAGAAGGAGGATCGCCATGAAATCCGAGCAGGCAGAGATGGGCAAGAGCGAGAGCGCCGGCGACGCCGCGCCTCCTCGCCTGGATCGAAAGGATGACGTCCTGCGGCGAGGTCGACCGTGAACCCGCGGCGCGACCTGGTCGTGATCGGTGCGGTCGAGGGGGCACTGCCCACCTTGTCGACACTCCTGAATTCGCTGCCGATCATTTTCCACGCGGCCATCCTCGTGGCGCTGCGCACCCATTCGCAGAGTGTCCAGACGCTGGTCCGCATCATGGATGGCTATTCGTCCATGCCGGTGAGCTATGCGTGCGAAGGTCGCTTCGCCCGGGTCGGCCATGTCTATCTGCCGCCGGCGGGCAAGGGCCTCGTCATCCGGCCGGAGGGCGTGATGGGGCTGGATGATCGGGACACGACGTCGACGGGCATGCGCCCCATCGACCGCCTGTTCAGCTCTGCTGCCGCGACCTGCGGCCAGCGTGTGATCGGGGTACTGCTCGCAGGCAGTGAGGGCGAGGGCACGCTGGGCATGAGCGCGATCGAGGAGGCCGACGGCGTGGCGGTCGTGCAGGACGCCGCGGCGCCCGCGTGCCCGCTGCACGCGATGAACCACCAACGTCCGCACAGCGTCGTGCCGCTGACTGGGATTGCACCGCTTCTCGCGACGCTGGTCGAAGGGTGAAGCAGCGGACCGAAGGCAGGCCATGGAAATCCACAATGCCCGAGTGCCGCAGACTCTTCCTGCCTTCCGGCCCTTGGCCGGCATCTATGAGCCGTCCGCGATCCAGCAGTTGCCGGACGGGCGCTTTCTTGTGGTTGAGGATGAAAAGGACCACCCCTTCAGTTTGGTCACGATGGGCGCTGACGGAAGCGTTGGCAGTGCACCCCTGACTGCCGGGCTGTTTCAAATCTTCAGCGACTTCTGGAAGCTCGACGATCTTGAAGGACTCGCGCTGGACCGATCGGGATTCGTGTACGCCATCACCTCGCATTCTCGTGACGACGATGGCAACGAGAAGAAGTCGCGCGAACGGCTGGTTCGCTTCCGAGTCGACGGCCATCGCGTGGTCGAGCCCAAGGTCGTGCACGGACTGAAGCGCGCCTTGACGATGGCATATCCGTTGCTGGCCTCGGCTGCCGAGATCCGGGACGTCAAGGACGCCGGAGGGCTCAATATCGAGGCGTTGGAGATGTGCCCGGACCAGCAGCGGCTGCTGATCGGCTTTCGAAGCCCGCTGCACGAAGGTCGCGCGATCATCGCCAGCGTTGAAAATCCGGCTGCGCTCTTCGATGACGACGAGCCGCCTCGGCTGGCCGCCGACCTCAGCGAACTGGATCTGGGCGGCCATGGCATCCGCGGTCTTTCCTACATGCCTTCGCTCGGTGCGTACCTGGTGGTCAGCGGGYCGATGTCGCGCGAAGGCGGCGAGTTCTCACTCTGGCTCTGGAACGGCCAGCCGCACGGCTCTGCGCGTCGCGTCACCATTCCCGGTCTGCCAGGCCTCGCGCGCGCAGAGGGAGTGTGTCCAGCCGTCGTCGACGCAGGACCAGGAATCATCGTCGTCAGCGACGACGGCAGCCGCCGTGAAGGACGCCCTGCCAGCTTTCTGCTGTTGGGCATCGATCACCTTCGATTCGACTGAGAGAACGGCCGGCGCGGCGTTACGGCAGAATTCGCAGTCTGGCCCGATCGCGAGCGCGAGCACCCAGCGGAACGGTCCGTTGGCCATGCGTTCGGAATCCAGCCCCTGGCAGGCGCGGGACGCCGTACTCGCCGCACTGGACATGCGCTCGGAACTGGCGCGCTACAACGACACCTTGCGTCAGAAGGGCCTGCCTGAACTTCGCTTCGGCATCGGCATTCACGGCGGGGAAGTGGTGGCAGGCGTGATCGGGACCGCGGGCCTTTCGAAGTTCAGCGTGACCGGCGATCCGATCAACGTGGCCTCCCGGGTCGAATCGCTGACCGGCAAGTACGAAGTCGATCTGCTGATCACGGAGGAAATCCGTCGCGCGGTCGACGATCAGTTTCGCCTGCGCCCCATGCCGCCGGCCCTGGTCAAGGGCAAGGCGGAGCCGATCCAGACCTATTTCGTGCAGGCCGAGAAGTAGGGCGCGCTGTCGGCTAAGACTACAGCGACGAAACCAGTCTCCCCAGGCTCGCCAGGGCCTGTTCGCTGCGCGCATCCCAGGTGTGGCCGTAGTTCAGCCGCAGGCAGTTCGTGAACGCGCGGCTGGCGGAGAAGATCGGTCCCGGTGCCACGCTGATGCCGAGGGACAGCGCATGGCGATGGATCTTCAGCGCATCGATGCCCTCGGGGAGCTCGACCCACAGGAAGTAGCCGCCCGCGGGCCGGGTCGCCCGCGTGCCGCTCGGGAAATGGTGTCCGACGGCTTCGGCGAAGGTGGCCTGCTGGGCCGCCAGCGTCTGGCGCAGCTTGCGCAGGTGCTTGTCGAAGCCGCCGCGTTCCAGGTAGAGCGCCATCGCGCGTTGCGCCGGCGCGGAGGCGCTCAGCGTGGTCGTCAGCTTCTGGCGCGCGACGGACTTCACGAAGCGCCCGGGCGCCGCCCAGCCGATGCGGTAGCCGGGCGCCAGGCATTTCGAGAACGAGGAGCAGTGCATGACCAGGCCCTGCGTGTCGAAGGCTTTCGCGGGCGCCGGACGCTTGTCGCCGAAATAGAGTTCGGCATACACATCGTCCTCGATGAGCGGCAGCTGGTGGCGCGCGAGAAGCGCCACCAGCGCCTTCTTCTTGGCCTCCGGCATCGAGCTCCCGAGCGGGTTCTGGAAGGTCGTCATGAGCCAGCACGCCTTCGGCTTGTGGCGCGAGATCGCATGCTCCAGGGCCGCGAGGTCGATGCCTTCGCGGGGGTGGGTCGGCACCTCGATGGCTTGCAGCCCCATGCGCTCGAGCGCCTGCAGCGCCGCATAGAAGGTGGGCGATTCGACGACCACCGAATCGCCGGGACGGGTCACGGCGGACAGGCACAGGTTCAGGGCTTCGAGCGCGCCGTTGGTGATGACGATCTCGTCCGTGTGCACGGGCATGCCGTCGGCGAGATAGCGCAGCGCGATCTGGCGGCGCAGGGCCTCGTTGCCCGGACTCAGGTCGTCCACCGTGCTCCAGGGGTCCAGCGACTGGGCGCTCGAGGCCATGGCCTGGCCGAGCCGCCCGAGGGGGAACAGCAACGGGCTCGGAAACGCCGAGCCGAAGGGAACCACATCGCGCGTCATGCTGGATTCGAGGATCTCGAACACCTGCTCGCTGACGTCGACCGCGATCGATTCGTCCTTGGGCTGCGAGGTCAGGTCCAGCTCGGGCGGAACCTGCCGGACGCCGGCCGCGACGTAGTACCCCGATCGCTCCCTGGCCCGGATCAGGCCGCGGGCTTCCAGCAGGTAGTAGGCCTGGAACACCGTGGACGCGCTGACGCCGCGGCTCTGGGTGGTGTGGCGCACGGACGCGAGGCGGTCGCCGGGGTGCAGCACGCCGGTGCGGATCGACGCCTCGATGTCGGCGGCCAGCGCTTCATAGAGCTTCATCAATGCCTCTCGAATGCAGCTCGCGACAGGCTAGCCACGGCGTGCGCTGATATGGAATTTCGTAAATTGTAGTGAAGCATATGAATGTGAGCTTGTCGGCCAGATTTCGATGAAGCGGGGAAGAGCAGATCGCTATCTGATCTGCTTTTTGATGGCGTAACTGGTGATTCTCGATCTGATCCATGCGGCCTAGGATCATGGCCACGTTCTTCCCCGGCCCAGCGCCTGACCCTCGGGAAGACAGAAAGAGCACATGAATCCCACCGCCTTGCTGCTGGCCACCTTCCTGCTGTCGATCACCGGCCTGTTCGCATTCATCTGGTCGCTGCGCAAGGGCCTGTTCGATGCCGAATCGACCGGCGCGCGAACCATCTTCTCGGCCGGCGAGATCGGCCATCCCGAGGAGCCCTCGGCCAGCGCGGAGCAGCAGCGCCGGCTGGCGGCCGTGACCGCGGGCCAGACCTCGCCGGCCCGGGGCATGGCGCCCAGCGAGGCGGCGGTGCGCGAGGCGGCCGACCGCTCCAGCGCGTTCCCGGCCTTCGTGCTCATCGGCTCGGCCGTGGTCTGGCTGCTGGTGGCTTCGGCCGCCGGCCTGCTGAGCTCGCTCAAGCTGCACTGGCCGGACCTGCTGACCGAGCAGGCCTGGCTCACGCTCGGCCGCCTGCGCACGCTGCACCTCAATGCAGTCGCCTACGGATGGGCGCCGCTGGGCCTGCTCGGCCTGGCGGTCTGGATGCTGCCGCGCCTGCTCAAGACCCAGCTGATGGGCGGGCGCCTGGTCATCGTCGGCGCCGTGCTCTGGAACGCGGGCCTGATCGCCGGGCTGGGCGCGATCGCCATCGGCCTGAGCGCCGGCATGGAGTGGCTGGAGATCCCCTGGCAGATCGGCGGCCTGTTCGCGGTCGGCGGCATGCTGATCGGCTTGCCGATGGCGCTGATGCTGCAGCGGCGCCAGGTCCACCACCTGTACGTGTCGGTCTGGTACATGGGCGCGGCGCTGTTCTGGTTCCCGACGCTCTACATCGTGGCCAAGATCCCCGGTGTGCACTTCGGGGTCGAACAGGCGACGATGAATTGGTGGTTCGGCCACAACGTGCTGGGCCTGTTCTACACGCCGCTGTCGATCGCCTGCGTCTACTACTTCCTGCCCAAGGTCATCGGCCGGCCGGTGCGCTCGTACAACCTGTCGCTGCTCGGCTTCTGGACCCTGGCCTTCTTCTACGGCCAGGTCGGCGCTCATCACCTGATCGGCGGACCGATCCCCGAGTGGCTGATCACGCTGTCGATCGTGCAGAGCGTGATGATGATCATCCCGGTGGTGGCCTTCTCGCTCAACCAGCACCTGACGCTGCAGGGCCACTTCAGCGCGCTCAAGCATTCGCACGTGCTGCGCTTCATCTTCTTCGGCGCCGTGATGTACACGCTGGCCTCTCTGCAGGGCTCGCTGGAAGCGCTGCGCTCGCTCAACGCGGTCACGCACTTCACGCACTTCACGGTGGCGCACGCGCACCTGGGCATGTACGGCTTCGTGTCGATGGTGATCTTCGGCGGCGTGTATTTCGCGCTGCCGCGCATCCTCGACACCCGTTGGCCGAAGCCCGCCCTGATCAGCCTGCACTTCTGGCTGGTGGCCGCCGGCTTCGCGGTCTACATGATCACGCTGAGCATCGGCGGCATCCTGCAGGGCCTGATCCTGCTCGATCCGGCGCGCCCCTTCATGGACTCGGTCGCGGTCACGCTGCCCTGGCTCCAGGGCCGCTCCATCGGCGGCGCGCTGATGACGCTCGGCCACCTGGTGTTCGCGTGGCATGTCGCGCTGATCACCGCGCGCTCGGGCGTGTTCACGCAGACCGACCGCATCGCACTCCACACCTCGGCGGTCTGACACCATGGAAAACGAACTCAAGCTGGTCAGCGGCGCGATGGTGACGCTCTCGCTCGCCACCGCCGCGATGATCGTCGTACCCTTCCTCCAGCTCAAGGACGAGCCGGCGCCGCCGGCCCTCAAGCCCTACACCAGCCAGGCGCTGCGTGGCCGCGCGGTCTACATGGCCAACGGCTGCATCGCCTGCCACACGCAGCAGCCCAGCACCACCGGCGCCGGCATCGCCGACGCGCGCCGCGGCTGGGGCCGCGCCTCGGTGGCCGGCGACTACCACTACGACGAGCCGCCGCTGCTCGGGACGATGCGCACCGGGCCGGACCTCTTCAACATCGGCGTCCGCCAGCCCAGCGCAGACTGGCACCTGGGCCACCTGTTCCAGCCGCGCGCCTACGTGCCGGGCAGCATCATGCCGTCGTATCCCTTCCTGTTCGAGGTGAAGGACGAGGGCATCGCCGCGAAGAGCGAGCGCGTCGTGGCGCTGCCGCCCGGCACCGTGCCGCTCGGCAAGACCGTGGTCGCCACCCCGGCGGCGCTGGATCTCGTGGCCTACCTGCAGAGCCTGAAGCGCGAGTACCCCGTGCTCACGCCGGCCCAGGCGGAGGCCGTCACGCGCATGCTGCCGGCGCGCCGCGGGCTCGAAGCGCCGGCGGCGGCCGACGCGCCACCCGAAGTCCCCGCAGGAAAGAACAACGATGAAGCAACCCCAGCAAAGCCGTAGCAGCGAGCACGCCGATCCGCACGAGCAGTACAACCCGGTGCCACGCGTGGTGCTGAGCCTGGCGCTGGCGCTCGTGGTCTGGGCCGTCGCCTACATCCTGCTGGCCAGGCCCGATGGCCTTGCGGGACTGGGCGACCAGCGCGCGCCGGCCACCCTGGCGCAAGGGACGGCGCCGGCCGAGGGAAGCACGGTGGATGGCCGCCAGCTGTTCGTCGCCAAGTGCCAGGCCTGCCACCAGGCCGCCGGCCAGGGGTTGCCGGGTGTCTTTCCGCCCCTGGCGAATTCGTCGTGGGTCAAGGGACCGGCTGAGATTCCGATCCAGATCGTGCTGCACGGGCTGAATGGTCCCATCGAAGTCACCGGCGCAACCTACAACGGCTCGATGCCCGCCTTCGGGGAACAGTTGAACGACGCCGAGCTGGCCGCGGTGCTGAGCTTCATCCGCGCCGAATGGGGCAATGCCAGTGCCGCGGTGGACGCGGCGGCCGTTCAGGCCGCGCGCAAGGCCGGCGCCGAGCGCACGCAGCCCTGGCCGGCCATCGCCGAACTGGAGAAGTTCGTCGCCTCCGCCGGCGGGACCCGGCCGTGATGCGCGGCTGGCGCACGCTGGCGTCGACGGCCGGGGTGGCCGCCGCGGCGCTGTCCGCGTTCGCGGCCGTGACCCATGGCTTTGCCGCGGTGACGTCGGACGGCGTCCGGCGCGCCGAGATCGCGAGTGCGCCCCGCACGCTGCCCACGATCGGATTGGTCGACGCCAGCGGCAGGCGGCTGGCGTTGAGCGACTATGGCCGGCCGGCGCGGCAAGCCACCTTCGTCACACTGGCCTATGTGCGCTGCCAGTCCGTGTGCCTCACCAGCGCTGCCGGGCAGTCCTGGCTGCAGGGGGAGATCCGGGCGCGCGGGCTCGCCGATCGCGTGAGGCTGCTCACGCTCAGCTTCGATCCGGCCAACGACACGCCTCAGGTGCTGGCCGAGCATGCGCAGCGGCTGGACGCCGACCCCGCGGTCTGGCGCTTTGCCGGCGTCGCCGATCCGGCGCAACTGCGGGCCATGCTGGACCTGTTCGGTGTCGTCGTGCTGCCGGACGGATTGGGCGGCTATTCGCACAACGCGGCACTGTTCCTGATTGGCGAGGACGGCCGCCTGAGCCGCGCCTACGACATCGAACGCCCGGACATCGCGCTGGCCGACTACCTGCGCAGCGTCGGGGGCGCGTGAGCATGGCGAGGCGGTGGAGGAACCATCTCCGCGACCTCGCTCCGGGCTTGCTGCTGGCCGGCACGGCGGCCGCGCACCCCTGGCTCGAACAGACCATGGCGCGACACATGGGCCTCGAGCTGCCCGCCTTGTTCCTGCTCGGCTGGCTCGCAGCCGCCCGGACCGGAGACAGCTTGAGCCGCGCCATCGCCCGCTGGAACGCCAACGGGCTGCCGGGCCTGCTGTTCGCGCTGTGCGTGACCGGGTTCTGGATGGTCCCTGCGGCACTGGACCTGGCCGTGCTGCACGCGGGCGTGGCCGTCGCCAAGGTCGCGAGCCTGGTCGCCGCGGGCCTGCTGCTGCGCGCTTCCTGGGCCTGCGCAGGAACCGTGCTGCAGGCGTTCGTCGTCCTCAACGGGTTCTGGATGACCCTGGCCGCGGGCCTGATGTACCAGGAAGCGCCGCGGCAGCTGTGCAGCGTGTACCTGGCGGACCAGCAGGGGCTGGCTGGCCGTGCCTTGGTGGCCTGGGCGTCGGCGGGGCTGGCCGGCTGGCTGTGGCGGGTCGCCCGCGCTTCATGGCGTTCGGACGACGTCGGGTCCGGGACGTTGCGGCCCGGCAACCCTATATGAGTTCGGCGATGGCCTTTCCCATTTCCAGTGTGCTGGCCTTGCCGCCGAGATCGCCGGTGCGAGGTCCGTCCTTGAGCACCTGCTCGATGGCAGCGAGGATCGCGTCGTGCGCCTCGCGCTCACCGAGGAAATCCAGCATCAGCGCGCCCGACCAGATCATCGCTATCGGGTTGGCGATCCCCTTTCCGTAGATGTCGGGCGCCGAACCGTGTACTGGCTCGAACAGCGACGGGAACTTGCGCTCCGGGTTCAGGTTGGCCGACGGCGCCAGACCGATCGTGCCGGTGCAAGCCGGTCCGAGGTCGGACAGGATGTCCCCGAACAGGTTGCTCGCCACCACCACATCGAAGCGCTGAGGCTGCAGCACGAAACGCGCAGTGAGGATGTCGATGTGCTGCTTGTCCACCTTCACATCGGGGTAGCCCTGGCCCACTGCGTCGGCGCGACCGTCCCACCAGGGCATGCTGATGGCGATCCCGTTGCTCTTCGTCGCCACTGTCAGGTGCTTGCGAGGGCGTGACTGCGCGAGCTCATAGGCGTACTTGAGCACGCGGTCGGTGCCGAATCGGCTCATCACCGTTTCCTGCACCACGATCTCCCGCTCGGTACCCTCGTACATGATTCCGCCGAGGTTGGTGTACTCACCCTCGGTGTTTTCGCGCACGATGTAGAAGTCGATGTCACCTGCCTTGCGCCCCGCCAAGGGACACGGCACGCCTTCGAACAGGCGCGCGGGGCGCAGATTGATGTACTGGTCGAACTCGCGGCGAAACTTCAGCAAGGAACCCCACAGCGACACATGATCCGGGACCGTGTCAGGCCAGCCGACCGCGCCGAAATAGATCGCATCCTGAGCTTCGAGCTGTGCCTTCCAGTCCGCGGGCATCATGCTGCCGTGCTGCAGGTAGTAGTCGCAGCTCGCCCATTCGATGTTCGTGAATCGCAGGTCGAAGCCGAAGCGGCTCGCGGCCTTCTCCAGCACCCGATGGCCCTCGGGCATGACCTCCTTGCCGATTCCGTCGCCAGCGATGCTGGCGATCTTCAGTGTCTTGTTGTGGCTCGTGCCCATGGTGCTTGCTCCAAGTTGAAATACGGTTCAATACGCCGCGCCGCCGGCCGCGCTCATCGCGCTCTCGGTGCCCAGGCCGAAGTCGCTTGCCAGGCGGCGCGCGCCCTGGACCATCAGCGTCACGTCGATGCCGACGGCGACGAAGGTGGCGCCGAGTTCCAGGTAGTGGCGGGCCAGCCCGGCGTCGGCGGTGAGGGTGCCGGCGGCCTTGCCGCTGGCGACGATGGTTCGAATGGCCTGGTCGATCGCAGCCTGCACCTCCGGGTGGCCGGGCGCGCCGCGATGGCCCATCGAGGCGGCCAGGTCGGCCGGGCCGATGAAGACGCCGTCGACGCCATCGACCGCACAGATGGCTGCCAGATGGGTCAACGCCGTCCTTGTCTCCGCCTGCACCAGCAGGCAGACCTCGTCGTTGGCGGCGCCCAGGTAGTCGCGGCGGGCACCCCAGCGCGAGGCGCGCGCCACGGCGGCGCCGACGCCGCGTAGGCCTTCGGGCGGATAGCGCGTGGCGGCCACCAGTGCCCGTGCCTGCTCCGGCGTGTCGACCATCGGGACGAGCAGGTTCTGCGCGCCGATGTCGAGCAGTTGCTTGATGAGCGCCGTGTCGCCGGTCACCGCGCGCACGACCGGCTGCGCGGGGTAGGCCGCCACTGCCTGCAGTTGGGCCAGCGTGCTGCGCACGTCGTTGGGCGCGTGCTCGCCGTCGATCAGCAGCCACTGGAATCCGGCCGTGGCACAGGCTTCGGCAGCGTAGGGCTGTGCCAGCGAGAGCCACAGGCCGACCTGCGCTCGCCCGGCGGCCAGCGCCTGCTTGAATGGATTGTTCATTGCGTCGTACTCCGTCTAGTCGAGTTGGCCCTGGCACACGTACTTGGTGTGCAGGTAGTCGTCAAGCCCATGCACCGAGCCTTCGCGGCCGTAGCCGGATTCCTTGACGCCGCCGAAAGGAGCGGCCTCGGCCGCCAACGCGCCCTCGTTGATGCCGACGATGCCCGACTCCAGTGCGTCCGCGACGCGCCAGATGCGACGCGCGTCGTTCGAGTAGAAGTAGGCGGCCAGCCCGAAAGGCGTGTCGTTGGCCGCCGCGACCACCTCGTCCTCGGTCTCGAAGCGGGTCAGCGCCGCCACCGGACCGAAGGTCTCTTCGCAGGCGCAGGCCATGGTCGAGTCGGCGCCCACCAGAACGGTGGGTGCGAAGTAGTGGACACCCAGGTGCGGCAGCCGTTCGCCGCCGGCCAGCACCTTCGCCCCGCGTGACACTGCATCCTGAACGTGGCGCTCGATCTTCTCGACCGCGCGCGCATTGATCATCGGGCCGACCTGCGATGCCGGATCACTGGCCGGCCCGACCTTGAGAGCGCCGACGCGCGCTGCCAGCTTGTCGGCGAAAGCGTCGTGCACCTTGCTCTGCACGAATACCCGGTTCGGGCAGACGCAGGTCTGGCCGCCGTTGCGGAACTTGGAGGCCATCAGGCCCTCCACGGCGGCATCGAGATCCGCGTCCTCGAACACGATGAAGGGCGCGTTGCCGCCGAGTTCGAGCGAGAGCTTCTTGAGCGTGTCGGCGGAGCGCCGCGCCAGGTGCTTGCCCACCGGTGTCGAGCCGGTGAAGGTGATTTTGCGCACGCGTGCATCGTCGAGCCAGGCGTCGACCACTTCCGGCGTCTTCTCGCGCGAAGCCGTGACGATGTTGATGACACCCGCAGGCACCCCGGCCTCCTGCGCCAGCCTCACCAGCGCGAGCGAAGTCAGCGGCGTGTCTTCAGCCGGCTTGCAGACGACGGTGCACCCGGCGGCGAGCGCGGGGGCGATCTTGCGCGCGATCATCGCGGCCGGGAAGTTCCATGGCGTGATCGCCGCGACCACGCCCACCGGCTCCTTCAGCGCGAACATGCGCCGACCCGGGACGGGCGCGGGGATGATCTCGCCGTTCATGCGCGTGGCTTCCTCGGCGAACCATTCGATGTAGCTTGCCGCATAGGCGACCTCGCCCTTGCCTTCGGCAAGCGGCTTGCCCTGCTCCAGCGAGATCAGCGTGCCCAGGTCGTCCTGGTTCGCCATGACGAGATCGTTCCAGCGCTTGATGATCTGAGCGCGCTGCTTGGCCGGGACCTTGCGCCACGAGGCGAAGGCCTGGTGCGCGGCGTCGGCCGCAGCGCGCGCTTGCGCGGCGCCGGAATCGGGCACCTGCGCGATCAGCGCGCCGGTCGCCGGGTCGGTGACGTCGAGCTTGCCGCCGGTGGCTTCAGACCACTGGCCGGCGATGAAGTTGGCACCGCGCAGCAGGTCGGTGCGTTGAAGGGTCAGCGACATGGTGGGTGTGTCTCGTCGATCTTGAAACTGAAAAAGTCGGGTGCCGGAGGCCGCGAGCCATCGCGGCATCCGGGAGAGGGTCCGCCAGCGGCGCTAGCTGACGATGCCCATGTGCCAGGGCACGAACTCGTGGTTGCCCAGCCCCAGCAGTTCGCTCTTCGTCTTTTCTCCAGAGGCGGCGCGAAGGATCTGATCGAAGATGCGCTGACCCATCTGCTGCATGTCGACCTCGCCGTCGAGCACCGCGCCGCAGTTGATGTCCATGTCCTCTTCCAGTCGCGTGAACATCGGCGTGTTGCTCGCGAGCTTGATCGTCGGTGCCGGCTTGCTGCCGAACATCGAGCCGCGCCCGGTCGTGAAGCAGATCAGGTTGGCGCCGCTGGCGATCTGGCCGGTCGAGGCGACCGGGTCATAGCCGGGAGAATCCATGAACACGAAGCCGGCCTTGTCGATCGGCTCGGCGTACTCGTAGACCGCCTGCAGCGGCGTGGTACCGCCTTTCATGGCCGAGCCGAGCGATTTCTCGAAGATGTTGGCCAAGCCGCCCGCCTGGTTTCCGGGGCCTACGACGCCATTGAACTGTCCGTTGTGTCCACGCGTGTACGCCTCCCACCAGGCCAGCCGATCGAGCAGCTTCTGGCCGACCTCCGGACTGACCGCGCGGCGGGTGAGCATGAACTCGACGCCGTGGATCTCGGGCGTCTCCGACAGGATCGCGGTGCCGCCATGGCGCACCAGGATGTCCATCGCCGCCCCGAGGGCCGGATTGGCGGTGATGCCGGAGAAGCCGTCGGAGCCGCCGCATTCGAGTCCGATCTTCAGGTGCGCGGCACTGACGGGCTGGCGCCGGATATCGTTGGCGGCCGGCAGCATGCCTTCGATGGCCGCGATGCCGGCAGCGATCGTCGCGCGGGTGCCGCCCGTGTCCTGCATCACGAAGGTCTTGACGTGGCTGCCGAGCGTCAAGCCCTGCGAGGCGACGAGGTCGGCCACCTGGTTGCGTTCGCAGCCCAGCCCGACGATGAGCACGCCGGCCAGATTGGGATGGCGGGCGTAGCCGGCGATCGTTCGACGCAGCACATCGAAGTGCTCGCTGGGGGACGACATGCCGCAGCCGCTGGTCTGCGCGAAGGCGACCACGCCATCGACGTTCGGAAAGGCCGCGAGCCGCTCGGGCGTGAAGTGCGCCGCAATGTGGTGAATGGCGGTGGCCGAGCAGTTCACCGACGAGATCAGGCCGATGAAGTTGCGCGTCGCGACGCGCCCGTCGGGGCGTACGATGCCCATGAAGGTGGCGCGCTCGGCTTCCGGCACGTAGTCGACGGGCCGCACGTCTTCACAGAAACCGGGGTCCCGGTCAAAGTCGATCAGCGCCAGATTGTGCGTGTGAACGTGTTCGCCCGGTTCGATGTCGCGCATCGCCGCGCCGATCACCGTGTCGTACTTCTTCACCGGCGCGCCGRCCGCGATGCGGCACGCTGCGATCTTGTGGCCGGCCGGCACCTGGGCGCGCATGCGCAGGCCCAATTCGGGCAACTCCTGCCCGAGGCCGATCGGCGAGCGCGAGATCAACACGTTGTCATTGGCGTGCAGCCGTATCAATGCCGATGCAGTGGCGACGTTCGGGTTCGCAGGTGCGAGAGTTGCATTCATGGCGGATCTCCGGAGTGGCCAGGCGTTCAGTTCTTGCTCATCAGTTCCTTGAGCTTGAGCCGTTCGATCAAGGTCTTCTCCTTGGCATAGCTCGCGGCCACGTACTTCTCGTAGTCCGGCGCATCGAGATAGAGCAAGGGCGCGTCAATCCTGGCGCAGGCCTCGGTGAACTCGGGACTCGCCGCAGCGACCTTGAACGCGGCGCGCAGCCTCGCCAGCACGTCGGCCGGTATGCCCTTCGGAGCGCCGATGCCGTTGGGCGCATCCACCACCACGTTGTATCCGGACTCCTTCAACGTCGGCACGTCCTTGAACTCGGTGGTGCGTTGCTCCCCCCAGGTAGCCAGGAGGCGCAACTTGCCGGCCTTCACATGCGGCGCCCATGAACTCGAATCGGCAAGCACGTCGACGTGGCCGCCCATCAGAGCCTGCAGCGCCTCGGCCCCGCCTTTGAAGGGAATCGCGTTGAACTTGGCGCCTGCGGCGATGGCGAACTCTTCCATGCCGACATGCGTCGCGCCGCCCAAGCCTGCGGTGCCGTAGGTGATCCTGTCCGGATTCGCCTTGGCGTCCGCGACCAGATCCTTGAGCGTCTTCCACGGGGCCTCGGCACGCACGGCGATGCCGAAGGTCTGGCCCGAGACGCGGGCGATGTAGCTGAGGTCCTTCATCGGATCGATCTGGACCGTGCCCAGTTGCGAGAAGCGCGTCACCGAAATCGGGATCTGTCCGATGGTGTAGCCATCGGGCTTCGCGGAGGCGAGCGCCTTCAGCCCGATCATGCCGGACGCCCCGGCCTTGTTGTCCACCACCACCGGTTGGCCGAGCGCCTTGGCGGCAGCCGCGCAGAGCGCGCGCATCGTGACGTCCGCGGTGCCGCCCGCTGGCCAGGGGCAGATGAATGTCACCGGACGTTCCGGGTAGCCGGCCGCGAAAGCGCGGGTCGCGGAAAGCGGAAGCATGGCAGCAGCGAGGCTGCCGAGCATGAATTGGCGGCGATTGGATGTCATCGGTTTGTCTCCTGATGTTTCGGCGTGGAGACCCGATTGTTCGTCTTTAGATCATTACAATCCAATCAGAAATAGGACTCTCTTCATTCCTAAATGGTTATGGAGCTCACATGGCAGAGATCGACCGGGTATTGCGATCCAACCTGAAGCTGCGCCACCTGCAGCTGCTGGTGGCGCTGGATGAATTCCGGCACCTTGGGCGCGCCGCCGAGTTCCTCTCCGTGAGCCAGCCGGCGGTGTCCAAGACGCTGGTCGAGATCGAGCGCATGTTCGGCCTCGACCTGTTCGTGCGCTCCACGCGGGGCACCGAACCCACAGCCTATGGCGAGGCCGTCGTTCGCTTCGCCCGTTCGGTGCTTGCGGATTTCGGCCGCACGCGCGACGAGATCGCCGCCGTGGCCGGCGGTGCGGCCGGCCGCACCAGTGTCGGAGCGATGGTGGTGGCGATACCCTCCCTGCTCGTGCGCGCCGTCGCCCTGCTCAAGCAACGTTCGGCGCG
Organism: Variovorax sp. P1_H2; assembly: GCF_056405295.1. NCBI lineage: Bacteria > Pseudomonadati > Pseudomonadota > Betaproteobacteria > Burkholderiales > Comamonadaceae > Variovorax > Variovorax sp. P1_H2. The sequence goes on from NZ_JBFUCJ010000018.1 coordinate 19,043, forward strand.
CACCACGGTGCTGGTGGAAGAGGGCGATCTGACGCGGCTCCTCCCGAGGCTGCGCGTCGGCGAACTCGATCTCTTCGTAGGCCGGCTGGAGCCGGGCTATGCGTCGCCCGATCTGGACACCGAGGCGCTCTATGCCGAGCCGATGTGCATCGTCGTGCGTCCCGACCATGCACTCGCGCGCGACAAGCGCGTTGACTGGTCAAAACTCGCCGGCGTTCCCTGGGTCGTTCCGCCACCATGGGCATCCTCGCGAGTCAAGCTCGAGCAGATGTTCTACAAGCATGGGCTCGCGCCCCCCGTCGACATCGTGGAGACGGCATCGTTTCTGGCCACGCTGACGTTCGTGCGCGAACGCCCTGCGCTAGGGTTCCTCGCACGCGGCGTGGCACGACACTTCGAGACAGAGGGACTTGTCAAAGTCCTGAAGCTCAAGGTGCCGATCGAGCTGCCGCCGGTGGGAATGATCACCCTGCGAGGACGTCCTCGCACCCCCGCCACGGAGCAGCTCATGGACTGTTTGCGACGCACGGCCGCAGGCCCGGCGCCGGGCGTTGCATGAGGGTCCGGGAAGTCGGTGCAAGGCCGTGCGCGCACCGAACTTGCGGTCAGGCGCGTTTGTCGCGGTCGCGGCGAGGCCAGAAAACCGGGATGCCCTCGCGCGCGCAAAGGTCGCGCGCTTCCAGTTCGGACAACTCGCTGACGGTCGTGTCGGCCGCCGGGTCGCGAGGGCACTCGTACGGCTTGTCCGGTCTTGCGCTGCCTTTGTCTTTGGCAGACCTCGACTGGGGCGATTCGTGCAGCGGCATGGACTCGCTGACATCAGGCAGCTCGGGGCCTGCCTGACCAGGACGATGGCGTCGAAAGAAATTGCGCATGGTCTTGGAGGGCGATGGTTACGGAAACTCGATGAAATTGCTCTCGATCCAGACCTTGCCCTCCTCGTTCAGGGCAAAGGTGAGCGCCTTTTCCTTGGTGACCTTCCGGGCCCGAATGGCTTGCGAGAGCGGGGTCGCATGCGACAAGTCTTCGCGCCGGTGGTTGTAGACGTGCTCCTTGCCATCCTCATCGCTGATCGCATAAGAGACGGAAATGCCATCCAGGTCGGCAAGGGGCTGCAGGAACGCGATGAACTGAGATGCCGTGATGCCATCGGCACTGATGGTGCCCCAATGTTTGTACAGGGCCGCGTTGGGCGCCGTTTGCATGCGCTTCGATGCGCTGTCCTCCAGAAGGTGAGGCAAGGTCTCGAAGCCTTCGCTGCGTTGATCCATTTCTACACTCCTTCGCTTTCTCATTTCCGATCGAGCTTTGGTCGGATCGTAGCGATGAAGGCTGTGGCGCATAAGGGCCACGGGCGCGCTCCTGCGAGCAAAAACGTGCATAGTTGGCGATGGCGGCTCTTGGTGAAGCTGTCCATCCGAAGCCTCGTGCTGAACTGAACTCCAAAGTTTTCATGTCGTGCCTCCAGCTTCCCGGTACCTGCGCAAGTGCTCCGAGATGAAGGCGCAGATCTCGAAGAATGCGAGGCATCCGAAGTGCTTTCGCTCATCCGGCCGGAAGTCACGCTTCAGGACGCCACCTCGACACGAGCCGCTTCAGCACCCCGGCGACGCCCTTCGGGTCGGTACCGATCGGGCGATCGCGATAGAGCGCGCGCAGCCCTTCGAGCACCTCGTTCAAGGCGGTCAGGTTGCGGTCGCTGTAGCGCCAGACACCGGTGACCACGAAGTGCCCGGGCGTCGCGGCCGGCTTGGGCGCCACCTGGACGTTTGCAATCTCGGAAAGGCAGGCATCGTCATGTCCCTTGCCGCCGCCTCCTGAACCAGCAGCCGACGTCGTTCGTCCTGCCGGACGAGGCGGTGGATCGGCTGCGCGCCGCGGCAGGGAAGATCATCCTGGCATCGCCCGAGTTTCAGCGGCTGCTGAAGGGCCGAACTCCGCCCTGCGAAACCTATTCGATGCCTTTGCCCACTGGCTCGTGCAGGTCATAGTCGCGCAACATCACCGGCTCGACGGAGCCGCCCGAGACGCGCCGGCGCACGGCCGCATCGATCTCCTGCGCGTGGAGCTGGTAGGTCTCCAGTGGCTGGTCGTCAATGGCGGTCGACCGATAGCAGTAGTGCAGCGTTTCCTTGCCGATGCTCGCGCCGACGAGCTTGCCATCGACGGGCACCCAGAAATGGACGGCGCCCGACGATTCATGAAAGAAGGGAGGATTCGACATGAGGGGTCCTGGGGTTGCTTTCGCGGTCGTCGATCCAGAGCGACGCCTTCGCTTCAATGGCGTGGATGGCATCTTCGCCGTTGGCGAATTGCCTGCACGAGATGATGTGGCACTGGCATGCCTCTTCGAAGAACAGCATCGCCGCGGCCGCCAGGGTGCCGTCGAAGGAAACGTTCGTGAGGTGGCTGCGTATCTCCCAGCCGTGATAGGAGAGGCGCGTAGGGTCGAGGTCGTAGTCCATGATGCCTTGCTTGAACAGAGGGGGCTAGGCCCAATGCTTCCTTGTACAGCGGGCACCGCCGCTTGTCAGTTCGCCAGCGCACAGATGCCGCGGCTCAGAGCGATCCCCCGTAGCCTTTTTCGTCCGCGGCATAGCAGGCGCAGGCCGTCGCTTCGAGTCCCGGACGATCGAGTACCTCCTCATGGGGGCGGCTGTCGAAGGGCAGTCAACAGCGTGAGTTGCTGCTTCTGGATTTCAAGCAGATCTTCCCATTGGCTCTTGCGCAACTGATCGATCTTGTCGTGCAGCAGCATGATCTCGAGTTCGGCCTTCAGGTTGACCTCGTAGTCGTGCTCCGCATGGATCCGGTCCTTCTCGGATTGCCGGTTCTGTGACATCAGGATGATCGGTGCCTGCACTGCCGCCAGCATGGAAAGAAACAGGTTGAGCAGGATGAACGGGTAGGGGTCGAAAGTCGAGCCGCGGCTCACCAGGAGCAGGACATTGAGAGCGACCCACAGCAGCATGGTGGCGCCGAAGAGGCCGACGAAGGTCCACGAGCCGCCGAATGACGCGACCGCGTCTGCCGCACGCTGGCCCAATGACTGCCCGGCATCGGCATCCTTTGCGACATTGCGTGACACATGCGTTCGTTCCGCAACGTGTCGCGCGACGCGCTGTGTCCGCGCGTCGAGGGCGTCGTAACGCGCACCCAGGAGCTTCGTTGCGATGTCGTCGAGCTGATGCATGGAGGGACCAGCGTAGCGGTGGGCGCCATCGATGTCTGTTCGATACCGAACATATGCGAGAGCGAGCGCAGCGCATGGGGGACAGTCGCCGGCATCGAGGAACCACCCATGACGGGCGGGTGCCGAAGCAACCTCTACCAGCGCCGGATGACTGTCAGCTTGGAGTATGGAACGGTCTGCGGGCACCTGTCTGTGCGCCATCGCACGATCGGGACGGAGAGCCGGCTTTCGAGCCGCTCAGCGCGCTTGCTGTCCGCGCCCGCGGAGCCGCGCCCATAGCGCCCGCAGCCTCCGGGCGCGGTCTTCGAACAGAAACGAGCCGGCAAGCGTGAGCATGCCGGAGACGATTCCCGTCACCACGGCCTCCAGGCGAGGGATGCCGTAGTGACCCGGGTGGGAGAAGGAGTCGCCGACCATCGTCAGGATGCCGACGACCAGCGCGTTGCCATAGCGGTTCGCGTAGAGCTTCGCGGCCGGCGTGAAGGTCAGGAGCACCGCGAGAATGCCGGTGAACAGGCCGGTCTGCAACGCGAGCGCCCAGTGCGGAATGCTCAGGATGTTCCCGAGGCTTCCGGGCATGCAGGTCATGCAGGCGCTGGTCGGCTGCCAGAAGCGCCGGACGAACAGGATGAAACGACGCTTCCATGGATCCGGCATCACCCGGACCTCGTCAATGCACCGGTTTCTACTCCCATACGGGAAGGCTCCGCAAGGCGTCGTTCGGCCGGTCGACAATGTCGACGCCGGTGATGCCTTTCCCGTCCGGCAAGAGCTCGACGTCGCAGATGACCTCCCAGGCATGGCTTTCGGTGCGCCGCGCAAGACAGACCTCCTCGCCGGCAGCAATGAGGCTGGTGCATTCGCCGATGCTGATCCGTTGTGCCGCGCCGAGCGTCAACTCTTTCGAACCGAACTCCTTTTCAGCAACCGGATGAATGGCCACGAGATCAATCGTGCCGCCCCCGTAGTGAACAGCGGTAATTGCATGYTGTGCCATTTGCGACCTCCATGGATGGAAGAGTTCAGTATGGCCGCGGCGAGTCGGCGCCCGGCTTCGGGGAGCGTCCATGCCGGGCCAGTGCGGATTCCGCCGGGCTGATCTCCAGCACAATACGCCGATGTGCAGCCACTACCAAGCCGAGAAGCGCCGCAAGCAGATCGAAAAGCACTTCGGCATCAGGCTGCCGCCCGGCTGGGAACCGCCGCCGGGCGGATTGCACATCTACCCGACGCAGAGGGCGCCGATCATTCGCCGGCCGCCGGAGCGCGAGTCGGGCGACGAGGCCGTGCCGGGCTTCGAACTCGTCGAAGGGCATTTCGGCCTGCTCCCCGGCTTCGCCAAGGAGGTCAAGTATGGCCTCCAGACCTACAACGCGCGCACCGAGACCGTCCGCGAGCTGGCCAGCTTCAAGAGCGCCTGGGCCAAGGCGCGGCACTGCATCGTGCCCTGCGAAGCCATCTATGAACCGGACTGGCGCACGGGCAGCTGCGTTCCCACGCGGTTCACCGCGGCGAACGACGAGACGCTCGGAGTGGCCGGCCTGTGGTCGCCCTGGAAGAACCCCGAAACGGGGGAGTGGGCGCTGAGCTTCACGATGCTCACGATCAACGCCGACGAGCACCCGCTGTTCAAGCTCATGCATCGGCCGGACTCGAAGCGCCCGCCCGAGGAGCAGGACAAGCGCATGGTGGTGATCCTGCCCGAGGCGCGGTACGAAGAGTGGCTCGATTCGCCGCCAGAGCGGTCCATGGACTTCATGAACCCGTATCCGGCCGAGCGCCTGGTCATGGCGCCGGAACCGCCCCCGGCCAAGGAGCCGAAGCCCAAGCCGGCCCGTGCCAAGTCGGATCCGCCGCAGCCGTCCCTCTTCTGAGGACCGTCGCTGTCTTGCGTGCGGCTACCGCCAGGCTCTCGCGAGCACCCGGCGACTTCCAGCTGCCTAGGAGGTCTTTGCCTGGCCGTCGAGCCGGCGGTTGGCGTCGAGCGCATAGACGACCTGCTTGTCATCCGCCGACTTCTGATGAGCGCCGTTTTCTCCCGAAGGCAAGGCCGACGTGCCGTAGACCTCCCGTTCGAGTCTCTTCGCGCGCTCCGCGTACATGCGGGCCAGCGCGCCATGGTGCTCGGCGGCGGCCTGGTGCTCGATGCGCGCCATATGCGCCTCTTCGAGCAATGTCATGACGCGCCGCAGGTGGCCGTTTCGACTGGGCTGAAAAATGCTGAACATCAGACCCTCCTTCAATTGGAAACCATCGAGGAAATCGCTTTTTACTTCAATCGGGCGTGCCGCGCTTGCGGCCCGGACAAAAGAGGTAGGCTGTCCGGACGATGACTCGGAGGGCTGCGATGCCCTGGTGGCGCCCTTATGCTGGGGAGGCGCCGATCGCGACGCTTCGCCTCGAAGCGAGCGCGCGTCGTTCAGGAGATCGCCTTGAAATACAAGTTGCTCCCGGCCATTCTCCTGGCACTGTCGATGGCCGCGCCAGGCATCCATGCACAAACCGACCCGTCGGCCACCGCCAAGCCGGCCGAGAGTGCGGTCAACCCGGCCTCGGCCGGATCTGCGCTGCCATGACCGTCCAGGAGACGATCCTGCTCGCCGTGCAGGCGAGCATCGTGATCACGGTCTTCAGCTTCGGCCTCGACGCCACCGTCGACGACGTGCTCTACGTGGTGCGCCGCCCCCGGCGCCTCCTGCGTTCTGTCGTCGCGATGTTCGTGCTCATGCCGCTGGTGGCCATCGCGCTCGACAAGGCGTTCGAATTGCACCACGAGACCGAGATCGCGCTGGCGGCGCTGTCGCTGTCGCCGGTGCCGCCCTTGCTGGTGAAGAAGCAGGACAAGGCCGGCGGACGGGAGTCCTATGCGCTGGGCCTGCTGGTGACCATGGGGGTCCTGTCGCTCGGCGTCGTGCCGCTCGGGGTGGTGCTGATGACGCAGGTCTTCGGCCGGCATTTCGAGATGCCGTTGGCCGGCATCGCGGCGGTGATCCTGAAGGCGGTGATCCTGCCACTCGCCGCCGGCATGGCGGTGCGAGCCGTGCTGCCCAAGGTGGCCGGGCGCATGGCCAGGTCGGCCGGCATCGTCGGCACCGTGCTGCTGGTCGCCGGGGCACTGCTGATCGTGGGTGCGAGCCGGCATGCGATCCTGGCGCTGGTCGGCGACGGAACCATCCTGGCGCTGCTGGTGTTCATCGTCGTCGGGCTGGCGGCGGGCCATTGGCTGGGGGGCCCCGATCGGCGGGATCGCGCGGTGCTCGCGCTGTCGACCGCGTCGCGCCATCCCGGCATCGCATCGGCGCTGGCGACCGTCAACTTCCCGGGCGAGCATGGCGTGACCGCCGCCATCATGTTGTACCTGCTCATCAATGTGGTGGCCTCGCTCGTTTATGTGGCCTGGCAGCGCAAGCGCATGGCGTCGAACGCGCCGGCTTGAGCCCTCCTTTGGTTGAGTCTAGACGGCAGCCACCACGGTAGGCATCCGCACTGGCGGCATTGCGGCAAGATCCTCTCGATGGGGCATGGAGATCTGCGCTCCCGCTCTTGTCACGCAGACCGCGGCGGCCTGGATGCCGAGCGCTACGCCGGCGTCGAGGGCTTCGCCTTTGGCAAGGGCGGCGCACAGCGCGCCGATGAAGGTGTCTCCCGCGGCGGTGGTGTCGACTGCCCGCACGGACAGTGCCGGGAAGTGGCGGCAAGCATCGGCGCCTGCCACGAGAGCGCCCTGGCTTCCCAGCGTCAGAATCACCTGGGAGGGTCCGCGACGGCGCAGCAGGTCGGCCGCGCTGGCCGCGCTTGCGATGTCGTGAACCGCGATGCCGCTCAGCGTGGCGGCTTCCGTCTCGTTCAGCACCATGATGTCCACGAGCTTCCACAGCACCTCCGGAAGCGGCTGCGCCGGGGCCGGATTCAGCAGCACGCTGCAGCCGCAAGCCCGTGCGACCGCGGCCGCTTCGCATACCGCGCCGATGGGAACCTCGAGTTGCAGCGACAGGATGCGCGCGGTCTCGAGAACAGGGTGCAAGTTTCGCGCGTCCTCGACACTGACGGACGCATTCGCGCCGGGGACCAGTGCGATCCGGTTCTGGGCGCCGTCGTCGACCATGATCAAGGCCACGCCGGTGGGCACCGCATCGGTCGCGACATCCCGGGCGTCCACGCCATCGGCTTCGAGCGATGTCTTCAGCTCGAGTCCGAATGCGTCGTCGCCGATGCGCCCGACCATCGCGACGCGCGCACCCAGGCGGGCGCATGCCACCGCCTGGTTGGCGCCCTTGCCGCCCGGCGTCTGGATCAACGAATGGGCCTGCAGGGTTTCGCCGGCCTCCGGCACGCGCGGCACACGAACCACGAGGTCCATGTTGAGGCTGCCGAAGACGACCACCTCGGGGCTGGCGGGGGCGAGCGTCATGATTGCGCGTCCATCTCGTGGCGCTTCTCCACGCGGCGGTGGACGAGATCGGAGGTCGAACCGGTGCCGTCGGACCCCGGCTTGCGGGTGATGGACGGCTCCCGGCGCTTTCTTGTCATGCCGTGGTTTTACCAGAGGCTCCGACCGGCAACGCGTCGAGCGGAGCCCTTCACCATCGCGGTCTCCCGCACGCTCGTCACGAAGCGGGCCTTGAAAGATCCCTGAAAAAGGATGAAATTCGGCCATGATCGACGACGACGCCTACGAGTTCGGCGGGTTCGTGCTGCAGCCGTCGCAGCGTCGGGTGCTGCGCAGCGATGGCACGTCGGTCGAACTCACGCCGCGCCTGTTCAACGCGCTCCTTTTTTTTGTCGAGCATCCGGGCGAGTTGCTGGACAAGGAAATCCTGTTGCAGGCGCTCTGGCCTGGCCTGGCGCCGATCTGACGGGCCTCGATTCAGTCCACGAGATCAGGGTCGCTCACGATGATGTCGTCCCACAGCGTTTGGAACGAAAGCCAGCCGAAGGAGGGCGAGCCGAGTACCGACGCCAGCCAGCGGGCATCCTCCGCCTGCCAATGGGTGGGTGTTCCTGCCGCCTCGGCCATGAGCTGCGATTCGCAGCACCGGTTCATGAGGACGAACCACCACGCGGCTTCATCGATGCTCTGACCCGTCGTGAAGATGCCGTGCCCGCCGTGGACCGCGACGCGCTTGTCACCGAAAGCAGCGGCGAAGCGGGCTGCGGATGCCGCTTCGCGCACCACTCGCGGTTCCAGGATGAGCGCCTGTTGCTCGAAGAAGATGCAGGCGTCCTGGGTGATCGGGTCGAGCAGCCGCTCGAACGAAGACCAGGTCGACGCATGCAAGGCGTGCGCATGGCAGACGGCCGCGATCTCCGGACGCGCTCGATGGATGGCGGTGTGCAACAGGAGCCCCACGGGATTGACCATGCCGCTGCCGCGAACCACCTGTCCCTGAGGGTTGACCTGGACCAGGTGCGACACCTTGACCTGGTTCATGGCGACGCCGACCGGATTGACCCAGAAGTGATCAGCCAGCTCGGGGTCGCGCACCGTGACGTGGCCCAGCAGGCCCTCCGAGAATCCGCGCCGGCCGAAGATGCGACACGCGGCGGCGAGCCGTTGCAGCAAGTGGGTGCGCTCCGCTTCCCTGCTGTCGAAGCGCGGGGGTGCCCGGGATGCGAAGCTCTGTACGCCGATCTGCACGATGGATCTCCTCGAGTCCGGCTCGGCGCCGGTTGGAGGGCGACAGTAGCACTTGAGCGTGAACCGGCGCTAGGCCTTGGGCCGCCGCCGCGTGATCAGTCGGCGAATCGCCGCCGCGACGCCCACGGTGTCGCGGGCGCCGCCCGCGATCGGATCGGCGCCGAAGATCACCCGCTGCTCGGCCAGCGCGACTTGCAGCGCTTCGAGGTTCTTGTCGCTGTAGACCCAGGTGCCGGAGACCACGTGCGCGCCCGAGGTGACGGGCGTGATCCGGACGTCTTCGACGCCGACCCGCTCCAGCATGGCGACGCGTGAACCGGCCTGTTGCGCGGGGCCGCCCAGGCTTTCGATCGGGCGCACGAAGGCGAAGCTGACGGCCTGCACCTGCGGGAAGTGCTCCGAGATGAAAGCACAGATCTCGAAGAAGATGAGCCGCCCGATGTGCCTGCGCTCGTTCAGCAGAGCCGGCGACGCAGTGAACGGCTCGATGTGGATCCGTGTGCCGTAGTTCAGGACGAGCACGGGGCCCAAGGTCGCGAGAAGGGCCTTGCCCTCATGGACCTGCATGGGGTCGCCGAGTCGATAGAAGGCGCCGTGTGGCCCGGTGATTCGAATGTGGGTGAAGGTCATGTGGGACGCATGCGGCCGGAAGCGAGGTCGATCCGCTCATCCCCTCGGACGCCGACGACGACCCCTCTTCTGTCGCATCGTCACTTTAGCGGACTTGGACCTTGTTTCCGTGCAGCGCATGACAGCGGTTTTCCTCTTTCACCCGAAGGAAGTCACACAATCGAATGCATCCAGGCCGCGGCGCCGTCGAGGACCTGCTGCATCACTTCCTGGTCGTTGCGGCCCGAGCGCACCAGCACGTGGAAGGAATGGTCGGCCTCGTCGATCCGAAGCAGTGTCGCCACGGGGCCGAGTTCGGCCATCAGCTTCTCGACCCGGTCGAATTCCGCGAGCTTGTCGCGGGTGCCCTGGATGAACAGCATCGGCGTTCGGATGTCGAACAGATGGCGCGCCCGGTCGCTCGACGGCGCACCCGCCGCGTGCAGCGGAAAACCCACGAACACCAGCCCGGCGACCCCCGGCAGAGGCGACTGCGCCTGGGCCTGCGAGCTCATGCGCCCCCCGAAGGACTTGCCGCCCGCGAACAGCGGCAGCGAGGGGAAAAGGCCCGCGGCGTGCGCCACCGCGGCGCGCACCGTGGCCTGCGCGACCGCCGGCGAGTCGGTGCGTTTCGAGCCCCGCTCCATGTAGGGAAACTGGTAGCGCAGCGTCGCGATGCCCCGCTGCGCCAGGCCGTCGGCCACCTCGGCCATGAACGGGTGCGCCATGCCGGCGCCGGCGCCGTGGCCGAAGACGTAGCAGGCCCGCGGCGCGGGCGGCGATCGCACCAGGCCCGAGACGGTCTCGGCGCCGCCGAGCGTGAGGGTGGTGGGTTGTGCTTCGGTGTTCATGTCCCGGTTCTCCGATTGTCTGCACCGCCAACCTTAACCTCGGCGGGGCCTCAGCTGCGAAAAGGCGTTTCGCCAGGGCATTCCAGCCCCCACAATGCGAAGCTCCGTCGCTGCAGTCAATGTCGTGCGCATCCTGCTTGTTTCCGATCTTCACTACACCTTGCCCCAGCTCGACTGGGTGGTGCGGTCGGCGCCATCCTATGACCTCGTGGTGCTCGCGGGCGACCACCTGGATGTGAGCTCGCCGGTCTCGCTGGACGCGCAGTCGGTGGTCTTGCTGCGCTACTTCTCGCTGATGAATCCGGGCACGTCGCTGGTGCTGGCCTCCGGCAACCACGACCTGACGGGGCCGGATCGGCACGGCGAGCGGGCGGCGTTGTGGCTGCCGGAGAGCCGTCGCACCGGCGTCTCGACGGACGGCGATTCGTTGACGATCGGCGACACCCTGATCACGATCTGCCCCTGGTGGGACGGCCCGGCCGGCCGGGCCGCGCTCGAACGGCAACTGGCGGCGGACGCACGACGGCGTCCTGCCCGCTGGGTCTGGATCTACCACTGGCCGCCGACGGGTTCGCCCACCTGCTGGACCGGCAAGCGGGAGTATGGCGACGCCGATGTCGCGGCCTGGATCGCAGGCTACCAGCCCGAGCTCGTGCTGACCGGCCACGTGCACGAGCCGCCGTTCAAGCCTGCGGGAGCCTGGGCGGACCGCCTGGGCGCCACCTGGGTCTTCAACGCCGGCCGGCAGATCGGTCCGGTGCCCGCTCACATCGTGATCGACCTGGCCGCGGGCAGCGCATCGTGGCGCTCGATGATGGGTGAGGAAGTGCTGGCGCTCGACGCCGAACGCGCGCCTGCGCGATCGGTTTTCTGAGTTCAGTAGTCGGGGTTCGGCTCCCTGGCCGAGCCAGGGCGCGCCGGCCGGCCCTGGCGGTGTGCCAACTGGCCCAGCACCTCCGAGACCATCGCCAGGCCAGGCGAATCGCCGTACTGGTTCTTCAGGTCGGCGAGATAGGTCGTGACGAAGTTCAGGCGTTCGGCCAGGCCCACTGCGATCAATCGCGTGATGGCCGGGTCGCTCATCAGAAAGGCGCGGCCATCGGCCGCGTAGCGAACGGTGCTCGGTTCGCCCGCCACGACCGTGGCGCTGTAGGGTGAATCCAGCAGCAGCGAGATCTCGCCGATCGCGGCGCCCGGGCGGTTGATCGTATTGATCGCGATGCCGGCCTTGCTGATCTGCAGGGTTCCCGACACCAGAATCCACAGACCCTCGCCCGACTCGCCTTCGCGCACCACCGTGTCGCCAGGGGCCAGCCTGATTTCAGGCAGGCCGGCGCTGCGCTGCAGTAGTTCGTCCATGCGCCGATGTTAGGCGAACTGCCGTTCGACGGCGAGCCGATCCTGGGATCCGGGCGCATCTCGCATCGAGCGGGCGGGCGTGGTCGAGCAGAGGCTCATGGCCATCATGCATGCCAGGCACCCGCTGGCGCGCAGCGGCAGCACGGCCCTGCGCCTGCGCGATTGCGCCGAGTACCCGGTGGTGCTGGCGAGCCTGCGGGGAAGGCAGCTTCCGGTGATCGCCTACGCGTTCGCCGAATTCCTGCGCAAGAGGCTGGGGGAACTGGGAGGCCGGTAGCGCAAGCCGCCGGGACGCCAGGCCCGGGCCGCCGGCTTCAGCGCGCCTTCGGCCAGGGCAGCAGCCGGTGCCGTGGCGCTTTTTTCTCCGCCTGCGGGCTGGCGGCGGCGGGCTTGGCCTGCGCCTGCTCGCAGGCCGAGGCCTCGCCGGTGATCGAGCGCAGCACCGGCGCCAGCAGCGAGATCCCGCCGGTCGCGGCCGCCACGCCCACGTTGGCGGCCTGGCGGGCGGCGCCGCGCGGATTGATGCTCAGCGTGGGGGCGTCGAGCGGGCCCTGGAGAACCATCAGCTCGACCAGGCTGCCCGGGTTCAGGTCGAGGCCGCGCTTGACCTGGGGCTGGAACGCCAGCGAAAGGGTGCGCTGGGCGAGGTTGATCTCGCCGCTGGCGGATACCGCGATCTGCCGCGTTTCCACCGCGATCGAACGGTCGATGGCCGCCATGCCGTTGCGTAGCGGCAGCCGCGCGACCGCGCATTGCACGACCAGGTTGTCGCGCGATTGGCCGGTCGGGATCAGGGCGTCGATCAGGCGCGCGACGAGGTCGCGGTCCAGCGAGGCGGCCCGGCCCGTCAGCCCGACGTCGCGGGCGGTCATCATCGCCTCGCCGGTGGCGGAGCCGGCCAGCGCCCAGGGCGTGCGGCCGGTCATCGCCAGCCTGGCTTCGAGGTTGGCGCTGCCACCCTTGAAGTAGCCTTTGCCCCCATGCGCGGCCTCCAGCGCCTCGACCGACATCGACCTGGCGCTCAACTGGACGTCGATCCGCGGGGCGGCGCCGGGGCGCAGCCCGACCCGGACCTGGCCGTGGGCCTGGCCGCCGGCGATGGTGAAGCTGATCGGCTCGAACTGCAGGCGCCCGGGCTCGTAGGCGACGTGGACCTGGATGGCCGAGAGGGCCGGCAACTGCGCAACGGTCCATCTGGGGGCCGAGAGCGCGGCCTCGAGCTTCAGCGGCGCTCCGGCGCCGACCTTCAGGGTGGCGTTGCCGGCCACCTGCTGTCCGGCCAGCGACAGCTGCATCGGGTCGGCGCGCCATTGCCCCGGTGCGTGCACCAGCGTCGCCTGCCATTCGAGGGGCAGCGGAACCCCCGCCGCCGCCTCGCCCAAGGGCGCCAGCGCTTTCGCCGCGTCCACCTTCAGGGCGACCTTGGCGTCCAGCGTCCCGGCGTTGGCGCCGGTGCCCATGCTTCCCTGCAGGGACACCGAAGCGCCTTCGGTGGTGGCGCGCAAGTCGAGCGGCCATTCGGCGCTGCCGGCCAGCAGGGCGACGAGCGGGCCGGTCTGGCCCTCGACGGTCCAGCGCTGGGGCTCCAGCGCCACGCTCGCATTCAATTGGGTGTGTCCGTCGGTGGCCTCCGCAACCAGCGATTCGATCCTCAATTCCTGCGGCTTCCCCTCCCGGCCCTGGCGGTAGCTGATGCGCGCGTCGGCCACCTCCAGGCGGTCCAGCGCAATCCGCGGCGCGGTCCTTGCGGCGCCGCCCCCACCGTCTCCACCGGCCGGCGCCATGCGCCAGTTGTAGCGGCCGGCGCCGTCGGATTCGAAGCGCAGTTCGGCACCCTCGATGTCGACGCTGTGGATGCGCACGGTGCCGGACAGCAGGTCGCGAACGGAGATGTCGAAACCGACGTGCCGTGCCCGCAGCATGTCGGCCTCCGAGCCCCACTCGGCATTGGCGAGCGCGACGTCGGTGGCGGCGATCGTCAGGCTGGGCAGCACGCGCAGCCGGAGCTCGCCGTCGATGCGGAAGGCGCGGCCCGTCGCCGCGGTGATGCTGTCCGCGAGCATCGCTGCCAGCCGCTCCGGTGGATAGGCGCGCCGCAGTGCGACCCACGCCGCCGCCAGCAGAAGGCCGAGCACGCACAGCGCGATCAGCGCGCGGCGGGCCGGGTGGCGTGCGCGGCCGGGGTCCTCGCCGACGGGTTCCTTCTCCATCCGCGCATTCTGGCCCCTCGGGAGGAGGACCGCGTGGAGGTCGACATCCGGAACGCGAATTGCGCAAGGGGTGTCGAGAAGTGAATAGCGCGCAGCGCCCGCACGCTGTAACCTGAGACCGCTCGGCCGTCGCCGGCAAGCGCATCAACCTGGGGGTACCTGCATGGTGGAGCCAATGACCAACGACACGACGCCCGAGGCCGCCGACTTCGACGTGGTGGTGGTGGGGGCCGGTTTTTCGGGCCTGTACCTGCTGTACAGGTTGCGGCAGCTGGGCTTCTCCACCCGCGTGCTCGAGGTGGCCGGCGACGTGGGCGGCACCTGGTACTGGAACCGCTACCCGGGCGCGCGCTGCGACATCCCGACCACCGACTACACCTACAGCTTCGACCCCGAACTGGAGAAGGCCTGGACCTGGTCGGAAAAGTACGCCACCCAGCCGGAGATCCTGCGCTATGCCCAGTTCGTGGCCGAGCGCTACGACCTGCGGCGCGATATCGACTTCAACACCCGGGTGGTGGCCGCCCGCTGGGACGCCGATGCCGCCTGCTGGCGCTTGCGCACCGACACCGGTCAAGACATCCGCTGCAATCACTACGTGATGGCGAGCGGCTGCCTGTCACTGCCCAAGACACCCGACATCGCGGGCGCCGAGCGTTTCAAGGGGGAGGTTTACTTCACCAGCCGCTGGCCGCAGGAGGAGGTGGACTTCACCGGCAAGCGGGTGGCGGTGATCGGCACGGGCTCTTCGGGCATCCAGTCGATCCCCCTCATCGCCCGCCAGGCCAGCCAGCTGACGGTGTTCCAGCGGACGCCGAACTTTTCGATCCCGGCCGGCAACGGCCCGGTGCGGCCCGAACGGCGCGCAGCCCTCGAAGCCGATCGTGAAGCCTATCGCCAGACGGCGAAGTGGTCGCGCGCCGGCGTGCCGAGTGAGCGGACCCAGATCTATGGCCGCTACAGCACGCCCGAGGTGCACCGCGAACGCTTCGAAGCGGCCTGGCAAGCGGGGGAGTTGATCCCCATGCTGGGGGTGTTCGCCGACCAGATCCTGTTCCGCGATGCCAATGCAATCGTGGCCGGCATGGTGCACGAGAAGATCCGCGACATCGTCCGAGACCCGCGGATCGCCGAGTTGCTGTGTCCGAAGGACCACCCTTTCGGCACCAAGCGCCCGTGCCTGGACACCGGCTACTACGCCACCTTCAACCTGCCCCATGTGCGGCTGGTCGACTTGCGCCGTCATCCGATCGAGACCATGACCGAGACCGGGATCGCACTCGCCGACCAATCGATGGCGTTCGATGCGATCGTCTACGCCACCGGCTTCGACGCGATGACCGGCGCCATCGTGTCGGTGGACATCACCGGGCGCGACGGCAGCACGCTGAAGCAGAAGTGGGCGCACGGGCCGATCACCTACCTCGGGCTGATGACGGCGGGCTTCCCCAATTTGTTCACCATCACCGGGCCGGGCAGCCCGTCGGTGTTGTCGAACATGATGGTGTCGATCGAGCAGCATGTCGACTGGGTTGCCGACTGTCTGGTCCGGCTGCGCGCGGAGGGCATGACCACCATCGAGCCCACCGAGACCGCCGAGGCCGGCTGGGTGACGCACGTCAACGACTGCGCCGACATCACGCTCTACCCGACGGCCGATTCCTGGTACATGGGGGCCAACGTTCCGGGCAAAGCGCGGGGGTTCCTGCCTTATGTCGGCGGCGTCGATGCCTACCGCAGCGCCTGCGACGAGGTGGCGGCTTGCGACTACCTGGGCTTCAGGCGCAGCGGTGCGCAGGGCACGCGGTGCACGGACGGCGTGGTCCGGCGCCTGCAGCCCGACGTGGCGATGGTGCTGCAGATGATGGCGGCGATGAACTTGCCAAGCTTCGATTCGTTGCCTGTCGACCAGGCGCGCGCCCTCCTGCAGCAACTGTCGGCGGCGCGCCCGCCGGGCCCGGCGGTCGGCGAGACCATCGATGGCACGTTGCCAGGGGCGGCTGGAGCGCTGGCGTACCGTCTGTACCGGCCGGACAGCCCGGGCCCGCATCCAGTGCTTGTCTACTTCCATGGTGGCGGCTGGGTGCTGGGAAGCCACGATTCCGACGACCCCTTGTGCCGGGACCTGTGCCGACGTTCCGAGGCGCTGATCGTGTCGGTGAACTACCGGCACGCGCCGGAGGCGCGCTTCCCGGCCGCCGCCGACGACGGCCTGGCTGCGGTTCGCTGGGTCGCCGACCACGCGGTCGAGTGGGGCGGTGTTCCTGGCGCGCTGGCGGTGGCCGGATGGAGTGCCGGTGCCAACGTCGCGGCCGTGACCTGCCAGCAGGCGCGAGACGGCGGGGGGCCGTCGATCTCGGGGCAGCTGTTGCTGACACCGGTGACCGACTGCAGCATGACCAGCCCGTCTTGCGTGGAAAACGCCGAAGGCTACGTGCTGACCGCGCCACTGATGAAGTGGTTCTGGGACCACTATGCCGACCTTGACGAACGCCCCCATCCAAAGGCGTCGCCGCTGCGCGCCGACGATCTGTCGAATCTGCCGCCCGCGTTCGTCGTCACCTGCCAGTTCGATCCGCTTCGCGATCAGGGCGTTGCCTACGCCCAGGCGCTGGCCGCGGCCGGGACGCCGGCGCGCTGGATCACCGCACGCGGCCACACCCACACTTCGCTGACGATGGTCGACGTGGTGGTATCGGGCGAGCGCGTCCGGGCCGAGATGGCCAACGCGCTGCGCGGCTTCTTCAATGCCGCGGTGCCGGCTTGATGAAGCCGCTCGGCCTCGAGCTCCGCAGCGACGGGGTCCGCGACCCTCAGCCCGGCCCTTCGCGCCGCAGACTGATTCCCAACGCGGTCTTGCGCAGGATCACCGCGAAGGACTGCACCGCCGCCGGCTTGCTCTCGCCGAGCCGCCACAGGATGCCCGGCGTGCGGATCGGCGTCGGGCTCTCGAGCGGGATCACCTTCAGGCCCGGCATGCCCTCCGGCACCGCGTTGATGGCGACGATCGAGCCGATCAAGGTGCGCGCGACCAGCGCCAGCATCGGCGCCACCGTCGACATCTCGGCCACCACCGTCGGCTCGGCGCCGCAGGCCCGGAAGCACTCGTCGAGCATGGTGCGGGTCGAGAAGGCCGCCGACACCAGCACCAGGTCCTGCCGGTGCAGTTCCACCATGCGGATGCGCTTGCGCCCCGCCAGCGGATGGGCCGGCGACACGACCAGCACCATCTCCTCGTTGTAGAGCGGCTCGAACCACAGGTCGCTCGGATCCTCGGGCCGGTAGGCGATGCCCAGGTCCAGTTCGCCGGCCGCCAGCCGGGCGACGATCACCTCGGCGGCCAGCTCCTCGACGCTGATGCGCACCGTCGGATGGCGCGCCAGGAACAGCGCCACGCATTCCGGGATCAGCCCGATGTTGAAGGTGTGCGTCGCGCCGATGCGCACCTTGCCCGTCAGGTTGCCGGCGCCCGGCTTGAGCAGCGCCACGCCCTGGTCGACCTCCCGCAGCGCGCGCGAGGCGAAGCCCCGAAACAGCTCCCCGGCCTCGGTCGTCACCACCTTCTTGCCGATGCGCTCGAACAGCGGCTGGCCCACCTGGTCCTCGAGCTGCTTGATCTGGTGCGAGAGCGTCGACTGGGTGACGTGCACGCGCTCCGCCGCCCGCGTGAAGCTCAGGCAATCGGCCAGCGCGACGAAATAGCGTAGATGCCTCATCTCCATGAAAACCCCTGCTAATGATCGATGCCATCGATGATATCGATGGAAAGTAATCATTTGTCGGCGCATCGGCCAAGGCCTATCGTCCGCCCCATCAGGAGACAACACCATGGCGGACTACAACCAGGACAGCATCACGCAGGACGTGCTCGAAGCCTTCGGCAAGACGCCCGACCCGCGCCTGCGCCAGCTCATGAGCGCGCTCGTCAAGCACATCCACGCCTTTGCGCGCGAGGTCGATCTCCAGCCCGAGGAATGGCTCGCCGGCTTGAAGTTTCTCGAAGCGACAGGGAAGATCTCGACCGACAAGCGGCCCGAGTTCATCCTGCTGTCGGACACGATCGGCCTGTCGATGATGGTGGTGGCGCTGGCGCAGGCGCGCGCCAGCGGCGAATCGAAGGGCGCGACCGAGGCCACCGAGGCCACGGTCGAAGGCCCGTTCTACTGGGCCGGTGCGCCCGAGCTGCCGCTGGGCGCCGACATCGGCAAGGGCGTGCTCGGCGAGCCGACCCTCTACATGGGCCGCGTGACCGATGTGCGCGGCGAGCCGCTGGCCGGCGCGCTGCTCGACGTCTGGTCGGGCGACGGCAACGGCAAGTACGACGTGCAGCTCAGCAGCGAGCCGACGATGGGCGCGCGCGGGCGCTTCCACACCGATGCCCAGGGACGCTACTGGTTCTGGTCGATCCGCCCCGCCTACTACCCGATCCCGGACGACGGCCCGGTGGGCGAGATGATGCGCGCCACCGATCGCAGCATCTTCCGCCCCGGCCACATCCACCTGCAGGTGTCGGCGCCGGGCCATGTGATGCTGACGACGCAGCTGTTCGTCGGCGGCAGCCCGTACATCGACGCCGACGCCGTCTTCGGCAAGCGCGACAGCCTGGTGGTCGACTTCGAGACCCATCCCCCCGGCAAGGCGGTGGATGGCCGCGAGATGCGCGTGCCCTACCACTCGGCCAGCTTCGACGTCCGCCTCGCGCCCGTGCCGGCCTGAACGCGGCCCCCACCCACCATCGAACAAGGATTCCCATGAAGATCGGCAAGGCCACCGTGCCCCGTTCGTCCATCAGCACCTCGGACGCCCACAGCATCGTCATCCGCGGCTACGACCTGTCGAAGGAGCTGATCGGCAAGGTGTCGTTCGTCGACCACTTCTTCCTGCTGCTCACCGGCCATTGGCCCACCGAAGGCCAGGCCGCCGTGCTCAACGCCACGCTGGTGGCGATCGCCGAGCACGGCCTGGTGCCGAGCGTGCAGGCCGCGCGCATGACCTTCGCCGCGGCGCCCGATGCGATGCAGGGCGCGGTGGCGGCAGGCATCCTCGGCTGCGGCTCGGTGGTGCTCGGCTCGTCCGAGACGGCCGGCCGCATGTTCAGCGAGATCGATGCCAAGGTGCAGGCAGGCATGGCGATCGACGCCGCCGCGCGCGAGGTGATGAAGGCCTGGCGCGCGGCGGGGCGGTCCCTTCCGGGCTACGGCCATCCGCTGCACAAGGAGCGCGACGAGCGCGTCGGCGCGCTGTTCGACGCGGCGCGCGCGGCCGGCACCGACCTGCGCTTCGTCGCCATCGCCGAGGCCGCCGAAGCCCTGCTGCCCGAGGTGCTGGGCAAGCCGCTCAAGCTCAACGTCTCGGGCGCGATCCCGGCCGTGCTGCTCGGCGCCGGCTTCCCGGTCGAAGGGCTCAAGGGCGTGCCGATGCTCGCGCGCACCGCGGGCCTGATCGCCCACATGGTCGAGGAGATCCGCCAGCCGATCGGATTCGCGCTGTCCTACCAGGCGACGCGCGAAGCGCAATACGACGGCGAGCTGCCCGAGGGCTTCGGCGGGCGGCCGGCATGATCCCGGTGCTGAAGGGCCTGAAGGTGGTCGAGCAAGGCACCTTCATCACCGGTCCGGCGGCCGGCATGCTGCTCGGCGACCTGGGCGCCGACGTGATCAAGGTCGAGCAGCCCGGCACGGGCGACCCGTTCCGCGCCTTCAAGAACGGCCTCTACAGCCCGCATTACCAGACTTACAACCGCAACAAGCGCAGCATCACGCTCGACACCAAGGACGGCGCCGACCGCGAGGTGCTCGACGCGCTCATCGCCGAGGCCGATGTCTACATCCAGAACTTTCGCCCCGGCGTGGCGGAAAAACTCGGCGTCGGCGCCGAGCGCCTGCAGGCGCTGAATCCGAAGCTCATCTATGTCGCGATCAGCGGCTTCGGCGCCACCGGACCGGCTGCCAACCGGCCGGCCTACGACACCGTGGCCCAGGCCGCGAGCGGCTTCCTCCACCTGCTCGTGAACCCGGAGAACCCGCGCGTGGTGGGCCCGGCCATCGCCGATTCGCTGACCGGCTTCTATGCCGCCTACGGTGCGCTGGGCGCGCTGTTCGAGCGCAGCCGGACCGGCGTCGGGCGCAAGGTCGAGGTGTCGATGCTCGAGGCCATGGCGCACTTCAACCTCGATGCCTTCACGCACTTCTTCCAGGTCGACGAAGTGATGGGCCCCTACAGCCGGCCCAGCGTGTCGCAGTCCTACGTGCTGCGCTGCGCGGACGGCAAGTGGATTGCGCTGCACATGTCGTCGCCCGAGAAGTTCTGGCGCGGTCTGGCGCTCGCGATCGAGCAGCCGGACATCTTCGAGGACGCGCGCTTTGCCACCCGCGAAGCGCGCATCGACAACCAGGAGACGCTGATCCAGCTGCTGGGCGAGCGCTTCCGCACGCGGCCACGCGACGAATGGTGCCGCCGCCTGCAGCGCGAGGACGTGCCGAACGCGCCGATGTACGACACCAGCGAGGCGCTCGAGGACCCGCAGGCGAAGCATCTGCAGCTGATGACCTCGGCCGAGCACCCGGTGATGGGGCTGTTCCGCACGGTGCGTTCGCCGGTCAGCTTCGACGGCGAGCGCGCGCTCGAGGTGCGCCCGCCGCCGATGCTCGGCGAGCACAGCGACGAGATCCGCGCCGCGCTCAAGCGCAAATAGAACAACGACGGACGGAGACAGGACATGGCTTTCAGGACGACGATTCGATGGCTCGGCGCGGCGGCGCTCGCTGCGAGCGCGCTGCTGCTGGGCGGGCAGGCGAAGGCGCAGGACAACAAGGGGCCGATCCGGATGGTCGTGCCCTTCGGCGCCGGCACCACCACCGACACCGTGGGCCGCATCGTCGGCGACGCGCTGGCGAGGAACCTGCAGCAGACGGTGGTCGTCGACAACCGCGCGGGCGCGGGCGGATCGACCGGCACCGACCTGGTCGCCAAGTCGCCGCCCGATGGCCGCACGCTGGTGATGGGGACCGTGGGCACGCATGCGATCAACGCGGCGCTGTTCAGCAAGCTGCCCTACGACCCGGCGCGCGACTTCACCCCCGTCGCCTTCATCGGCTACACGCCGACCCTGCTGGTGGTGGCGGCCGATTCGCCGCTCAAGTCGCTCAAGGACCTGGCGCAGGCCGCGGCCCGGCCGGCCGGCCTGAGCTTCGCCTCGGCCGGCAACGGCACCTCCGGCCACCTGGCCGGTGAACTGCTGGCCCAGCGGCTGGGCGGCAAGATGCTCCACGTGCCCTACAAGGAGGGCGGGATGGCGCTGACCAGCGTGATGTCGTCGCAGGTCGACTTCATGTTCTATCACCCGGCCGCCGTGATGCCGCAGATCAAGGCCGGCAAGCTGCGTGCGCTGGGTTCCAGCGGCGCGGTGCGCAGCGCCGCGGCGAGCCAGGTGCCGACGCTGATGGAGCAGGGCATCGCGGACTTCGACCTGGTCGCCTGGTTCATGCTCTACGCGCCGGCGGCCACCCCCGCCGCCACCCTGGCGCAGCTGCGCACGGCCGGCGCCGCCGTGCTCGCCCAGCCCGAGGTGATGACGCGGCTGCGCGAGCAGGGCGTCGAGCCGGGCCAGATGCGCGCCGAGGACCTGCAGCCCTTCAACCAGAAGGAACTGGTCAAGTGGGCGGGCCTGGTCAAGCGCTCCGGCGCGCAGGTCGACTGACATGAAATACCCCCACGCTCATCGCTTCGCGTATCGCTGCCCCCCGAGGGGGCGCTCAGTGCCCTTCGGGCGGCCGGGCGGCCACTGAAGACCCTTTCTCGTTCGCTTCGCTCATAAGAACCTACAGGAGACAGCACCATGAAGACCGGAAAACTTCCAGGCATCGACCGGCGCGCGGCCGTGGCCGCCATTGCCCTTGCGGCGAGCGGCTTCGCCTTCGCGCAGCAGCCTTCGGGCCCGCCGATCCGCATCGGCAGCACGCTGGCGCTGACCGGCCCGCTGTCGGCCACCGCGCAGATCCACAAGCTGGTGGGCGAGATCTACGTCGAGCAGCTCAACAAACGCGGCGGCCTGCTCGGCCGGCCGATCGAGTGGGTGGTGAAGGACGACCAGTCGAAGCCGGACCTCGCGCGCACGTTGTACGAGCAGCTGGTCACGGCCGACAAGGTCGACCTCCTGATGGGGCCGTACGCGACCGGCGCGATCCTGTCGGCCATGGGCGTGGCGCAGCGCTACAACAAGGTGCTGGTGCACCACACGCTGGGCATCCCGTCGCTGGCCAAGTACGACATGCAGTTCCCGGCCTGGTCGATCGGCTCGGACCCGGCGACCACGGTGCCGAACACGCTGTTCGACGCGCTGGCGGCGTCGCCCAAGCCGCCGAAGACGGTGGCCGTGGTGACCAGCAAGTTCCCGTCGATCCAGTTCATGAGCGCGGGCGCGCGCGAAGTGCTCAAGAAGCGCGGCCTGACCGAGGTGCTCTTCCTCGAATGGGATTTCGGCAACCGCGACTTCGGCCCGATCGCCAATCGCGTGAAGGATGCCAAGCCCGACTTCGTCTGGGTCGGCGCCATCGGGCTGGAGGGCAACCTGCTGCTCGACGCGATGAAGAAGATCGACTATTCGCCGCCGCTGCACTTCTATCTCTACCCCGCGCCCGGGCCGCTGCTGGCGTCGCCGGACGCGAAGAACGCGCTCTCGGCCACGATCTTCGAGGCGCAGCCGCCTTTCACGTCCAACTTCGGCGCCGCCGAGTTCGTGAAGATCTACAGCGAGCGTGCGGCCAAGGCCGGCTTCACCGACACCTCGGTCGAGACCCAGGCCGCGGCCTCCTACACCGCCTGGCAGATCCTCGAGGCCGGGGTGGTCGGCACCCAGAGCCTGGACGACAAGGCGATCGGCACCTACCTCAAGACCCACAAGGTCGACACCCTGCAGGGCAAGCTGCGCTTCGACGGCACCGGCAACTTCGGCGACGACCTGATGCGCATCAAGCAGATCCAGGACGGCAAGTGGGTCGTGGTGTGGCCGAAGGAAGTCACCTCGGGTGGCGCCAAGCTGCTGACGCCGTGAACTTCACGCTGCCCAGCCTTTCGCTGCTGTCCCAGTCCATCCTGTCGGGCATCTTCGTCGGCGCGCTGTACGGCCTGATGGGCCTGGGCCTCAGCCTGAGCTGGGGCCTGCTGCGGCTGATCAACCTGGCGCACTTCGCGTTCGCCTTCCTGGCGGCCTACCTCTGCTACCAGCTCTCGACGATGGGCATGGACCCGCTGCTGACGCTGCTGGTCATCGTGCCGGCCTTCTTCGCGCTCGGCGCCGCCCTGCACTGGGTGATGGTCCGCTTCCAGGTGACGCCCTTCAATTCTCTGCTGCTGACCTTCGGCCTCACGGGCATCGCGGAGAGCGTGATCCAGTCGATCTGGACCGCCGACTTCCGCAAGCTCGAATCGAGCTATGCCGAGCAGAAGTTCAAGCTCGGCGGCTTGTTCGTGCCGGTTCCGGAACTCATCACGCTGCTGCTGGCCGTGAGCCTCAGCTTCGCGGTCTGGGCGGTGCTGCGCTACACCGACCTCGGGCGGGCGATGCGTGCCGCCGCGCAGGACGCACCGGTGGCCGCGGCCTTCGGCGTCAACCAGAAGGCGCTCGGCCTGGCGCTGGCCGGCACCTGCGCCGCGCTCGCCAGCGTCGCCGGCGTCTGCCTGGCGCTGAGCTTCACGCTGGCACCGTCGCAGATGTACGCCTGGATCGGCGTCGTGTTCGCGGCCGTCATGCTGGGCGGCCTGGGCAGCGCGCTGGGGCCGCTGGTCGCGGGCACCCTGATCGGCATCAGCGAGGCGATCACCATGGCGGTGACAGCGCCCTCGTGGGCGCCGATCGTTTCGTTCACGCTGCTGATCGTGATCCTCGTCCTGCGACCCGGAAAGACCGCATGAGCTTCCAACGAACCCCGATGGTCATCCTGCTGGCCGGCGTGGCCCTGGCCTTCGTGCCGCAGCTGGGCCTGCCGGCCTTCTACGACTCGCTGCTCTACCTGATGCTGCACTGGGTGGTGCTGGCGACCTCGTGGAACATCCTGTCCGGCTACTCGGGCTACTTCTCCTTCGGCCACGGCGCCTTCTTCGGCGCCGGCATCTACACCAGCGCCAACCTGATGGCGCGCTACGACTGGCCCTTTCTCTGGACCCTGCCGGTGGCCGCGGGCGTCGCCGCGCTGCTCGGCGTGGCGCTGGGGGCCGTGGTGTTCCGCGTCAAGGGCGTGCGCGGCGAGCTGTTCGCGCTGCTCACGCTGGCGATCACCTTCGTGATCGGCACCATCGTGGTCAACACCCCGCTGGACGGCGGCAACGGCGTCTCGCTGGCCGCGGTGCCGGTGCCGAAGATCGGGCCCACGCCCTCGGCCACCTTCTACCTGCTGGCGCTCGCCGCGGCCGTGGCCACGCTGCTGATCGCCTGGGCCATCCAGGTGTCGAAGTTCGGCGCCGGGCTGTTCGCGATCCACGACGACGAGGACGCCGCCGAGGTGCTGGGCGTGCCCACCTACCGCTACAAGCTCTTCGCGCTGGCGATCTCGTGCGCGCTGGCCGGCGTGGCCGGCGGCATCCACGCGCTGTTCCTCTCCTACGTGACCGCCGGCGACGTCTTCACGATCACGGTGCCGCTGACGGTGGTGCTGATGAGCGTGCTCGGCGGCACGCGCCATTGGGCCGGGCCGGCGATCGGCGCGGTGGTCATCACCGGGCTGCTCTACAGCTTCACGGCGGCCGACCACGCCGTGGCCGGCAAGGCGATGATCGGCGCCATCCTGATCGCGGCGATCCTGTTCATGCCCGACGGCATCCTCGAGCGCCTTCGCCGCGTCTGGAAGCGCGCGCCGGCCGTGCCGAGCGGCCCGACCCCGGTGTCCGAGGCGCCGGTGCGGGCCGCAGCGACCGCGGGCGCGCGGGGCGACGTGCTGCTGCGCGTGCAAGGCCTGTCCAAGTCGTTCAAGGGCGTGCGCGCGCTCGGCGGCGTCGATGTCGAGGTGCGGCGCGGCGAGATCCTCGGCTTGCTGGGGCCCAACGGTTCCGGCAAGTCGACCTTCATCAATGTCGTCAGCGGCCATTTCGCGCCGACCGGCGGCTCGATCTGGTTCGAGGGCCGCTGCCTCAACGGCCTGCCGGCGCACCGCATCGCGGGCAGCGGCATCGCCCGCACCTACCAGATCCCCCGGCCCTTCGCGCACCTGAGCGTGCTGCAGAACGTGGCGGTCGCGACGATGTTCGGCGGCGCGAGCCGCAACCCGGCCGCAGCCTGCAGGCAGGCGATGCGCTGGCTCGAGTTCACCGGCCTGGAGGACAAGGCCGGCGCGCGGCCCGACGACCTGAACCTGCATCAGCGCAAGTTCCTCGAGCTCGCCCGCGCGCTGGCCGCGCGGCCCCGGCTGGTGCTGCTCGACGAGGTGCTGTGCGGGCTGACGCCGAGCGAGATCGACGACGCGGTGGCGCTGATCCGGCGCATCCGCGACCAGGGCTCGACCATCGTGTTCGTCGAGCACGTGATGCGCGCCGTGATGGCGCTGACCGACCGGATCGTCGTCCTGAACCACGGCGAACTGCTGGCCGAAGGCGCGGTCGGCGACGTGATGCAGCGGCCCGAAGTGATGACCGCCTACCTGGGGAAGGCCCATGCTTGAAGTGCGCGATCTCCAGGTGGCCTATGGCGCCGCGCAGGCGCTGTGGTCGGTCTCGCTCGACGTCCGCGACGGCGAGCTGCTGTGCGTGGTCGGGCCCAACGGCGCCGGCAAGACCACGCTCATCAACACCATCGCCGGCATGTTGCACGCGCGCAGCGGACGCATCGCGCTCGACGGCCGCGACATCACGCAACTGCCGGCGCATCGCTTCTGCGACGCCGGCATCGCGCTGGTGCCCGAGGGCCGGCGCCTCTTCACCGGCATGAGTGTGCTCGAGAACCTCGAGCTCGGCAGCTACCTGCCGAAGGCCAAGTCCGAACGGCGGGAGACCCTGGCGCAGGTCATCGAGCTGTTCCCGGCGATCAGGGAGAAGCTCGCGAGCCCGGCGGGCGAACTCTCGGGCGGCCAGCAGCAGATGGTCGCGATCGCCCGCGCGCTGATGGCGCGGCCGCGCCTGCTGCTGCTCGACGAGCCCTCGCTCGGCCTGTCGCCGCGCATCGTGCACGACATGTTCGCCGCCATCCGGCGCATCAACGCGGGCGGCATGTCCGTGCTGCTGGTCGAGCAGAACGTCGTGATGGCGATGGAGATCTCGCAGCGCGCCTACGTGCTCGAGGAAGGCCGCGTGGTGGCCGAGGGCGTGCCGCAGGAGCTGCTGTCCCGGCCCGAGATCCAGCGCGCCTACCTGGGCGTCTGACGCCTCTTCTTTTCTTCCACCACACCCTGGAGATCAGCATGCTGTTTCCCACCACCATCGTCGGCAGCTTCCCGCAACCCGACTGGCTGATCGACCGTGCCAAGCTCGCGGGCCGCTTCCCGCCGCGCGTGCGGGCGCGCGAGCTCTGGCGCATTCCGCCGCAGTACCTCGAAGAGGCGCAGAACGACGCCACGCTGATCGCGATCCGGGCCCAGGAAGAGGCGGGCCTGGACATCGTGAGCGACGGCGAGATCCGGCGCGAGAGCTATTCGAACCGCTTCGCGACCGCGCTCGACGGCATCGACCTCGACAACCCCGGCACGGCCCTGGACCGCTCGGGCCATCCGAACCCGGTGCCGCGCATCGTCGGCCGCATCCGGCGCCGGCATGCGGTCGAGGTCGATGACCTGAAGTTCCTGCGCGCCCACACCAACCGGCAGGTCAAGATCACCGTGCCCGGTCCGTTCACGATGCTGCAGCAGGCGCAGAACGACTTCTACGGCAGCGAGGAAGAAGCCGCCATGGACTATGCCGAGGCGGTCAACGCCGAGATCCGCGACCTGTTCGCCGCCGGCGCCGACGTGGTGCAGATCGACGAGCCCTACATGCAGGCGCGGCCCGAGAAGGCGCGGCAGTACGGGCTCGCGGCCCTGAACCGCGCGCTCGACGGCATCACGGGAACGACCGCGGTCCACATCTGCTTCGGCTACGCGGCGATCATCCACGAGCGGCCCAGCGGCTACTCCTTCCTGCCCGAACTGGCGCAATGCAGCTGCAGGCAGGTGTCCGTCGAAACCGCGCAGTCGCACCTGGACTGCGTGGCGCTCCAGGCGCTGGACGGCAAGCGGGTGATGGTGGGCTGCATCGACCTGTCGACGCCCGAGGTCGAGTCGGTCGCGACCATCGTCGAGCGCATCCGCCGTGCGCTGCCGTACGTGAAGCCCGAGAACGTGATCCTGGCGCCAGACTGCGGCATGAAGTACCTGGCGCGCGACGTCGCCACGGCCAAGCTGCGCGCGATGGTCTCGGCGGCGAAAGTCCTGCGCGAGGCGCACGGCGCTGCGTGAGGCCCTGGAGCTCCCCGTGAAGCGCATCAAGACCGCCATCCTCATCGGCAGCCTGCGCAAGGCGTCCCTCAATCGCAGGCTGGCGGAGGCGCTGATGAAGCTCGCGCCGCCCGAACTCGACTTCCACGAGATACCGCTCGCGGACCTGCCGATGTACAACGGCGACCTGGAAGCGGACAGGCCGGCAGCGGTCCACGCATTCACGATGCAATGCGCGCGGGCGGATGCCATGCTCATCGTCATGCCGGAATACAACCGCTCGGTCCCCGCCGTGCTGAAGAACGCGATCGACTGGGGCTCCAAGCCGATGGATCGCAATGTGTGGAAGGACAAGCCGATCGCCATGACCGGCACTTCGCCGGGCGCGATCGGTACCGCCGTCGGCCAGCAGCACCTGCGTCAGATCCTCGGCATCCTGGGCGCTTCTGTGGTCGGCGGCGAGGCCTACGTTTCGTTCAAGCCCGACCTGCTGGACGAGGAGAACACGGTGCGCGATGAAGCGACGGCCGCGTTCCTTCGCGCCTATCTGGCGCGATTCTCCGCGTTCGCCGGAAAGCTCCTGGCCGACTGACGCGAGGCCCGCTCGTCCGGCTTCAGGGGCCTGCGTTGCGCAGTGCCTCACTGCGCTGCACGAAGCGCGCCGCCCATTCCGACACCGGCATGAAGCTGGGATCGGTGCGCACGATGCGCTCGGTTTCCGACCAGATCGCCTCGTCGTCCTGGTCGAGGTCGAGCGGATCGCCGTGCGGCTGGCTCACATACCAAGGGGTGTCGAGGTAGACCTCGACCGTGTTGTCTTCCGGATCCATGCAGTAGATCGAGATGGCGTTGCCGTGGTTGAGGCCGCGCATCTTCGTGGCGCCGAGCGAGAGTGCGCGGCGGCGGGCCTCGCGCAGGTGATCGAGCGTCTGGACCTTGAAAGACAGCTGCATCACGGTGCTCGGCGAGTCGGCGCCGCGGCTGGAGGCCAGCGCCAGTTGATGATGCTGGTCGCCTCGTCCGCTCAGGAACACGATCGTGAAGGGAAAGGTGAAGCCTTCGCCGCGGTCGGTCTCCTGCATGTCGAAGGTGCCGCAGTAGAAGGCTTTCATCACCGCCAGGTCCCGGCAGAAGATGCCGCAGTGCGAAAGATTGGGGGCGTAGGGCTGGTTCAAGGTGGGCTCCGGGCGTGAGGTCAGGGATGCAGCACGATCTTGCCGAGGGTCTCGCCCCTGTCGAGCAGCTCGTGCACGTGGCGCGCATCGGCCAGCGCGAAGTGCGTGGCACGCGGCGCGCGCACGCGGCCGTCGGCCATGAGGGCGATGGCCGACGCCATCAGGCCGCGGCGCTGCGCGGCGTCGGCGTCGACCGTGTGGATCGAGAAGGTGCGGATGGCCAGGCTCCTGCCCAGCAGCTTGCGCAGTTCGTCGAACACGTCGCCGTCCGGCGGACCGCTGACGATGTTGTACGACACCACCATGCCGAACGGCGCCAAGGCGCGCAGGCAGGCGATGAACAGCTGGCCGCCGAGGTGGTCGAAGGCGAGATCCACACCCCGGCCGCCGGTCAGGCGCATGACCTGTTCGGTCAAGGTCTGCGGATCGCCATCGATGACTTCGTCCGCGCCGTTGTCGAGCGCGAAGGCGCGCTTGATGTCGGTGGATGCGGTGCCGATGGTGCGCAGTCCGCGTGCGCGCGCCACCTGGATCAGCGCCGTCGCGACGCCGCCCGCCGCGCCGGGCACCAGGATCGATTGCGCCGGGAGGTTCCCGTTGCTGCCCAGCAGCGCCAACGCAAGCTGGAAGTTGCCCAGGCTCACGGCGTCGTCGAAAGCGATGGTGTCAGGCAGGACGAAGGGCGCCGTTTCGGGCACGCAGATGAACTCGGCATAGCAGCTGCCGCGCTGCGGCAGCTCGCGCGCGCTCACCAGCACGCGCTGGCCGACCCGCAGGGCCTGGACGCCGGGGCCGACGGCATCGACCACGCCGGCCATCTCGTTGCCCGGGATCGCGGGCATCGGCGGCATCCACTTGTAGGTGCCGTTGCGGATCAGCACGTCGGGCCCGCCGGCGCCGATGGCATGCGCCTGGACCCGCACGGCGCCGGGGCCGGGCTCGGGCAGCGGCAGGTCGACCAGCGAGAGCACCTCGGGTCCGCCCGGGGCCTGGAGCTGGATGGCTTTCATGGTGGCGCGTGTCATCGCTCAGCGCTGCCCGTCATGCACGCAGACCTTGTCCGTGCTCAGGCCGCCCAGGCGCGCATGGATGCGGCCGCCGTCGCCCATGACCAGTGCGAACAGGATCTCGTCGGGCCGCGGCGCGTCCTGGATGCCGATTTCGAGGCTGTTGTAGTGGCTGCGCACGTAGGCGGCATGGATGTAGTGCAGCGGCACCATCAGGCGGTAGCCGGTTTGGGCCACGGCCTTGGCCGAGGGCACGATGGCCTTCGGCTCGCCGAGCGCTTCGCGCATGGCCCAGCCGCCGGCCTCGTGCCACACGGCGCCGTGCTCGAGCTCGCCGTTGACGCCGACGATCGCGGCCTTGCCGTAGCTCTGGACCTGGCCCTTGCCCAGCGTGGCCACCAGTTCCTCGGCCAGCAGCCGGCCGAGGCCGCGCAGCTCGGCCATGAAAGGCAGCAGGTCGGGTTCGTAGCGGCCCGCGTAGGGGTTGCGAACCACCGCGCAGGCGGCGGCCAGCCGCAGGTGCGTGTCGGCGACGGGGCCGCCTTCGTGATAGACCGTCTCGACGGTCAGGCTGCGCTTTCGGATGTGGATCAGTGTCATGGTCATTGTTTTGGAATCTTGGCTTCGGCCACCACTTGCGTCCACTTCTGGAGCTCGCTGCCGACCAGGGTTTTCATCTCTTCCGGCGTGCTGCCGCGGGCCTCGCCGCCCATGTCTTCCAGGCGCTGGCGTACGGCCGGCGTGCGCAGGGCGCCGAGCGTCTCGGCGTTGAGCCGGTCGATCACTGCGCGAGGCGTGCCGGCCGGCGCCATCAGGCCGGCCCACGAGCGCACGCTGTAGGCGGGCACGCCCTGCTCGGCCACCGTGGGAACGCCCGGCAGGCCGGGCCAGCGTTGCGGCCCGGTGGTCGCCAGCGCGCGCAGCTTGCCGGCCTGGATGTTCGAGATGACCGCCGTCGGCGGCGCGATGATGAAAGGAATTTCGCCCGACAGCAGCGCCGTGAGCGAGGCGGCGTCGCCGCGATAGGGCACGTGCAGCATGGGCGTGCGCGCCATGCTCACCAGCAGTTCGCCCGCCAGGTGGTGCGTCGAGCCGATGCCGGCCGTCCCGTAGGCCAGCGTTCCCGGCGCGGCGCGGGCCGCGGCGACCAGTTCGCCGAAGTTCTGGAACTTCGAATTGGCGTTGACGACGATCAGGAACGGAAAGTAGGTGACGGTGGACACCATCTCGAAGTCCGCCACGGTCTTGTAGGGCAGCGTGCCGTAGAGCGCGCCGGCCACCGCGTGGCCGCCGGTGGCCATCAGCAGCGTATAGCCGTCGGGCTTGGCACGGGCCACGGTGGAGGCGGCAATGGTGCCGCCGGCACCGGCCTGCGCTTCCACCACCACGGGCTGGCCGAGCGTCTTGCCCAGTTCCACCCCGACTGCGCGGGCAATCGCGTCGGCGTTGCCGCCTGGGGCAAAGCCCTGGTAGATCTTGATGGCCCGGTCGGGGTAGCCCTGCGCCGCGACGGGCAGCGCGCTGCACGCGGCCCAGGCGCTGCAGGCTGCCAGAAGGTGTCTTCTTTTCATGGTTGCTTGTCTCCTTGGGGCGAGGGCGGCTTCAGGCCTGCGCCACCACCGGGTTGCGCAGCAAGCCGATGCCCTCGATCTCCACCTCGACGGTGTCGCCGGCCTGCATGAACTGCGGCGGCTTCTTGCTCCAGCCCACGCCGGCGGGCGTACCGGTCGCGATCACGTCGCCGGGCACCAGCGTGAAGATGGTCGAGGCGTACTGAATGAGGCGCGGGATCGAGAAGATCATGTGGCCGGTGTGGCTCGATTGCACCGCCTGGCCGTTCAGCCGGGTCTCGAGCTTGAGCTCCCGGCCCGGCGCGATTTCATCGGCCGTCACCATCCACGGGCCGAACGCACCGGTCGATTCGAAGTTCTTGCCCGAGGCGATCTGCTTGGCGTGGAACTGCCACTCGCGCACGCTGGCGTCGTTGTAGCAGCTGTAGCCGGCCACGTGCTTCCATGCATCGACCTCGGCGATGTCGCGGCCGCCCTGGCCGATGATCACCGCCAGCTCGCCCTCCCAGTCGAGCGAGTCCGACACCTTCGGCCGGATGATCGGCGCGCCGTGCGCGGTCTGCGAGCGCCACACGCGCAGGAAGATCGGCGGCTGCTCCGACAGCTCTCGCTGCATGCCGGCGGCCAGCACTTCCTGGTGATGGTCCATGTAGTTGCGCACGGCGCAGACGATCTTCTCGGGGCGCGGAATCACCGGCAGGAAGACCACGTCGGACAGTTTCGCGTCGGCCTGCAGGCCCTCCACGAGCGCATCGCGCTGCGCGAAGGCCGGGCTCGCAATGAAGTCGGCGAGGGTGGCGCAGCCGGTGCGCTGGCTCAGGTCGGCGACACCATCGCCGATCACGACGCCCCAGGTCTCGCGGCCGGCGCGCAGGTATGACATCAGTTTCATGTGGATTCCTTGAAGGTGGGTGTGGTTTCGCGTCGAGACGTCGCGTCTTTCAATGCACGAAAGTATTTTCATGCATAAAAAATAGAAATATGCCTAGGGTAAACGTGTATGCGTGGTTGAGTGATCTCTGCCTGATGCGTTAAGATCGCCGCCGTGAAGACTTCAGTCAAACCCCTCGATGTCCCGGCGGATGCAGACATCCCGCTGGCCGAACTCGCCTACCGGCGGCTGCGCCAGGCCATCGTGCGGTGCGAGGTCGAGCCGGGGCAGCGCCTGCGGGTCGACGAACTGAGCAAGCACTACGACGTCAGCAGCAGCCCCTTGCGCGAAGCACTGAGCCGGCTGGCCGAGCAAGGCCTGGTGCAGGCCTTCGAAAACCGCGGCTTCCACGTGGCGCCGCTCACGGTGGAAGGCATCGCCGACCTCACGCGCGTACGCCTGCTGGTGGAATGCGAGGCTCTTCGCGACTCCATGGCCAACGGGTCGGACGCCTGGGAGGCCGGGCTGGTGGCCGCCGCGCACAGCCTCTCGCTGATCGAGCAGCGACTGGGCACCGGTCCGATGGTCCTGCAGGAGGACTGGTCGCAGCGGCATCGCGCGTTTCACATGGCCATCTACGCGGGAGCCTCTTCGCCCCTGATGCTGAAGCTCGTGTCGGCGCTGTTCGACAGCGCAGAGCGCTACAGGTATTACTCCGCGCGGCACCGCAAGGTCGAGCGCAACAAGACGACCGAGCATCAACGCCTGCTGGCGGCGGTGCTGGCGCGCGACGTGGACAAGGCGCTGGGCTTGCTGAGACAGCACATTTCCGGAACGGAGCGCAACGTCACCGAGAGCCTGCTCCACATGGCAGGCGGAACGATTCATTGAAGGACGGAACACGGTGAGCACATTGGATATCGTCGGCCTCTGCGGCAGCCTGCGTGCCGCGTCGATCAACAGGATGGCTTTGGACCTGGCCGCGTCGGTGATGCCGCAGGACATGGGCATGGAAGTCGTCGAGTGGCGCGGCGTGCCTCCCTTCGACGCCGACCTGCTGGCCCAGGGCTTGCCGCCCGTGGTCGAGGCGCTGCGCGACCGCGTCCGTCGCGCCGACGGCCTGGTGATCGCCACCCCCGAGTACAACTTCTCGGTCCCGGGCATGCTGAAGAATGCGATCGACTGGCTCAGCCGTGGCGACGACCAGCCCTTCGCACACAAGCCGGTGGCCATCCTCTCGGCCTCGCCGGGGCCCTTGGGCGGCGCGCGCGTTCAATACGATCTGCGCAAGATCCTGTTGTTCGTGAATGCTGCGCCACTGGTGAAGCCCGAGGTGTTCATCGGTGGCGCCGGCGCCAAGTTCGACGCCGACGGAACGTGCACGGACGACACCACGCGCAAGTTCGTCACCGACCAGATGCGCGCCTTCGGCAAGTGGATCGAAGCCGTCAAGCGCATGGCTTGAGCGTCCGCCGGCGATGGGTTGTTGCCGATGACCGGTCTCAGTGCGTCTTCAGCACGCCGCGGCGCACCTGGTCGCGCTCGATCGACTGGAACAGGGCCTTGAAGTTGCCCTCGCCGAAGCCGTCGTCGCCCTTGCGCTGGATGAACTCGAAGAACACCGGACCACCGAACGCCGTCTCCGAGAAGATCTGCAGCAGCAGCCGCGGGTTTTCGCCTTCGGTGCTTCCGTCGAGCAGGATGCCGCGCGCCTGCAACTCCGCGACCGGCTGGCCGTGGCCCGGCAATCGCGTCTCGAGCATCTCGTAGTAGATGTCGTTGGGCGCGGTCATCAACGGCACGCCGGCCAGTCCGAGCTGGTCGATGGTGTCGATCAGGTTGTCGCTGAGCAGCGCGATGTGCTGGATCCCCTCGCCGTTGAACTTCATCAGGTACTCCTCGATCTGGCCCGAGCCTTTCGACGACTCTTCGTTCAGCGGGATGCGGATCTTGCCGTCGGGAGCGGTCAGCGCCTTCGAGCTCAGGCCGGTGTACTCGCCCTGGATGTCGAAATAGCGGATCTCGCGGAAGTTGAACAGCTTCTCGTAGAAGTTGGCCCAGAAGGCCATGCGGCCACGGTAGACGTTGTGGGTCAGGTGGTCGATCAGCTTCAGGCCGTGGCCGACGGGATGCCGATCGACGCCCTCGAT
Organism: Variovorax sp. P1_H2; assembly: GCF_056405295.1. Lineage (NCBI taxonomy): Bacteria > Pseudomonadati > Pseudomonadota > Betaproteobacteria > Burkholderiales > Comamonadaceae > Variovorax > Variovorax sp. P1_H2. Next base: position 53,071 of record NZ_JBFUCJ010000018.1, read on the forward strand.
GAACTCGAAGTCGATGTCGTAGATCGACTTGCCGTCCTCGAAGCGGTCGATCAGGTAGAGCGGTGCGCCGCCGATGCCCTTGATGGCCGGCAGGCGCAGTTCCATCGGGCCGGTGGCGATCTCGATCGGCTGTGCGCCGAGCGCCAGTGCCCGCGCATAGGCCTTGTGCGAATCCTTGACCCGGAACGCCATGCCGCAGGCCGACGGCCCGTGCTCCGCGGCGAAGTACGCCGCCGGGCTGTTGGGTTCGCGGTTGACGATGAAGTTGATGTCGCCTTGCCGGTACAGCACGACATCCTTGGATCGATGCTTGGCCACCCGCTGGAAGCCCAGCTTCTCGAAGAAGGGCTCGAGCGTGTTGGGCGTCGGCGAGGCGAACTCGACGAACTCGAAGCCCATCAGGCCCATCGGGTTTTCGAACAGATCAGACATGGCGAGCTCCCTTGCGTGCGTGCCCCTGAGTGGGTCACTCGGCGGTGATATTCGCCTTCTTGACCAGCTTTGCATAGCGCTCCTGCTCGGTCTTGAAGAACTGGGCCGAGGCCTCGGGCGTCATCGGATTGATGATGTTCTCCTGCTTGGCCATGGCGTCCCGGGTCTCGGGCGTGTTGAACGCGGCCACGATGGCGGCGTGCAGGCGCTTGACTTCGGCCGGTGGCAGCTTGGCCGGGCCGATCACGGCGAACCAGCCGGAAATGTCGACCTCCGGGAAGCCCTGCTCGGCCATGGTCGGCACGTCCGGCAGCGAAGGCACCCGGCTCTTGCCCATCACGCCGATGGCCCGCACTGCGCCGCTCTTGAGCTGGCCCTGGATCGCCGGCACCGCCACCACGCCCATCTCGACCTGGCCGCCGATGATGTCGGCCACCATGGGGCCGACGCCCTTGTAGGGGATGTGGCGCGCTTCGACGCCGGCGGCGTCCATGAACATCGCGCCGCCCAGGTGAATGATGGTCCCGTTTCCGGACGATCCGTAGTTGTAGCCATCCGGCTTGGCTTTCAGCAGCGCCTGCAGTTCCTTGGCGTTCCTGGCCGGCAGCTTCGGATTGACCACCAGCACGAAGGGCGTGGCGCCGATCACCGAGATCGGCGTGATGTCGTTGATGGCGTCGAAGGGCATCTTCTTGAAGACGCTGGGGTTCACCACGTGGTTGTTCGACACCACGCCCAGCGTCTGGCCGTCGGCGGGTGCGCGCACCACGACGCTGGTGCCCGTGATGCCGCCGGCGCCGGGCAGGTTCTCGATCACGACGGCCTGGCCGCCGAGCGCCTTGGTGAGCGATGGCGTGGCGGCCCGCATGATGGTGTCGACGCCGGAGCCGGCGCCGACCGGCAGCACCATGCGCAGCGGTTTGTCGGAGCCTTGGGCAAAACTGCCCGTTGCGCCCAAGGCAAGGCTGGCAGCGATCCATGCGGTGATGCCGCGGCGTTGAAGGGTGAAGGTCATGTTTGTCTCCGTGGGTCTTGGTTGATTGGTGTCAGGCGGGAACGTGGCTCGGCAGGCCGGCGAGGATCTCCTCGGTGTGCTGGCCGATGCCCGGCAGCGCGTGCCGCACACCGGGCCGGCGGCCGCCCATCAGCAGCGGCAGTAGCACGACGTCGGTGGTTTCTCCGTCCTCGCATTCCATCGGCACCAGGCCGCCGCTGGCCTTGAGGTGCGGGTCGTTGATCAGCTGGTCGGGCCGCACGATCGGCGCGTACGGAATGCCGGCCGCCTCGAGCTTCGGCGAGAGTTCCTCGACGCGATGGTGCTTGAGGATTTCGCCGAGCCTGGCCAGCAGCGCCGGGCGCACCGCCACGCGCAGCGCGTTGTTGGCCAGGGCCGGATCGGCCGCCAGCTCGGGGGCCTCGATCACCCGGCACAGCGTCAGGAACTGCTTGTCGCTGACCGCGCCGATGAAGAGCTGCTCGCCGTCCGCCAGCGTGAAGACGTCGTACACGCTCCAGGCCGACACCCGCGAGGGCATCGGCGGCGGCGGCTCACCGGTCATCGCGAACTGCTGCATGTGCTGCGACGACAGGAACACGCAGTTCTCGAACAGCGCGCTCTGCACCTCCTGCCCCTTGCCCGTCAGCTCGCGTTCGCGCAGCGCGGCCAGCACGCCGATGGCGCCGAACATGCCACCCATGATGTCGTTGACCGATGTCCCGGCGCGCAGCGGCCGGCCGACCGGCCCCGTCATGTACGACAGCCCGCCCATCATCTGCACCACTTCGTCGAGCGCCAGCCGGTTCTCGTACGGGCCGGGCAGGAAGCCCTTGTGCGTGACGTAGATCAGGCGCGGGTATTTCTTCGACAGGGTTTCGTGGTCGAGCCCGAAGCTGGCCATCAGGCCCGGGCGGAAGTTCTCCAGCACGACGTCGCACTGGCCCGCGAGCTCGGCTGCGGTGGCCCGGCCCTCGTCGGTGCCGATGTCGATCACCACGCTCTTCTTGTTGCGGTTGAAGGAACGGAAAAAGCCGATGCCCAGGCCCGGCAGCTTGCGGGTCTTGTCGCCGCCCGGCGGCTCGACCTTGATGACTTCGGCGCCGAGGTCGGCGAGGATCATGCCGCAGGTCGGGCCCATCACCATGTGGGTGAATTCGAGCACGCGGACGCCGGCGAGGGGCAGGGGAGCGGAGGCGGTGGCCATGGTTGACGTTTCTGTGCTTGTTCAGGCTGAAATGGCTTCGGCGGCGAGGCCGAAGGTCTTCGGCAGTCCGGCCTGCCAGAGCGCGCCGTGAAGGGTCTCGCCCGCGAGCCACCGCGCGACCTGTGCGCGAAGCGCCAGCAGCCTGCCGATGTCGATGCCGGTCGCGATGCCCATGCTGCCGAGCATGTAGGCCAGGTCTTCGGTCGAGACGTTGCCGCTGGCCCCCGGCGCGTGGGGGCAGCCGCCGATGCCGGCCAGGCAGGCATCGAAGCGGGCCACGCCGACTTCCAGCGCCGCATAGACGTTGGCCAGGCCGAGCCCGCGGGTGTCGTGGAAGTGGCCGCACCAGAAGCGGTCGCCGGCGATCTTGACGGCGGCCTCGAACAGGTCGCGCACCATGCCCGGATCGGCATAGCCGACCGTGTCGGCCAGGCTCACGCGGTCGGCGCCGGCGTCGAGCAGCGCCTGCATCAGGCGCAGCACTTCGCGCTTGTCGACCAGGCCCTGCAGCGTGCAGCCGAAGGCCGTGCCGACACCACCCTCGATCAGGGTTCGCGATCCCGCGGCATCGCGCGCCGCGCGGATCTTCGCCACTTCGGCCACCACGGCGTCGGGTGTCTTGCGCAGGTTGGCCAGGCTGTGCGCATGGCTGGCCGAGAGCGGCACGATCATCAGGTCGGCCTTGGCCGCGATCGCGCTTTCCGCGCCGCGCAGATTGGGCACCAGAACGGACGTGAAAAGGTCCGGCAGGGTCTTGGCGAACGCCACCAGTTCCGCGGTGTCGGCCAGCTGCGGCAGCAGCCGTGCCGGCACGAAGGAGCCGACCTCGATTTCGCGCTGGCCGGCGCCATGGGCGGCGCGGATCCATTCGATCTTCTGCGCGGTCGGCAGGATGGTGGCGATGCTCTGCAGGCCATCGCGAAGGCCGACCTCGCGGATCACGGCGCTGCGCCGCAGGCGGGCGGAACTGAGTGTCATGTGMTTGTCTCCAGGCTCTCGGCGCACGGTCGTGGCGTCGTGAGGGAGACTGTAGACATTCCATATTCCTCTGAAAAGCGGTAGATTGGAACGAGCAGCGTTCCATTTCGGAATGTCACATCGCCCTCATTCCATGCACGACCTCGACCTCACGAGCCTTCGGCTGTTCGTCGCCGTCTGCGAGACCCGCAACATTGCGCGCGCCGCGCAACAGCATCACATCGTCGCCTCGGCCGTCAGCAAGCGCATTGCGCAGCTCGAGGGCAGCCTGGGCAATGTCCTCGTCGAAAGGAATCGGCGAGGCGTCGCGATCACCGGGGCCGGCGAGATCCTGCTGGAGCATGCACGCGCCATGCTCGCCGGCGCCGACCGGGTCTCGCGCGACATGGCCGCCTATGGCAAGGGGATCAAGGGGCAGGTGAGGGTCCTCGCCACCGTCTCGTCGATCGCCGAGTTCCTGCCGGACGATATCGCTGCCTTCCTGCATGTCCCCGAACATCGAGAGATCCGGATCGACATCGAGGAAGCGCTCAGCCGCGACGTCGTCCGCGGCCTGCGGGAAGGCCTGGCGCCGCTTGCGGTCTGCTGGGACGCCGCGGACCTCGAGGGTCTGCAGACCAGGCCCTATCGCAACGACCACCTGGCCATCGTCGCGAGTCCTTCCCATCCGATCGCGGGCAGGAAGCGCTGCGCTTTCGAGGAAACGCTGGCCTACGACCATGTGGGACTGCCGGCGTCGACGGCGGTGCACACCATGCTGGCGCGAGCCGCCGCCATCATCGGCAAGCCGATCAGCTACCGTGCCGTGGTCTCGACCTTCGATGCTTCGTTGCGCTGCGTGCGCGCCAACCTTGGAATCGCAGTGGTTCCGCGCGAAGTCGCCGAGCCCGTGGCGACCACCTATGGGCTCAAGGTGCTGCCGCTGACCGATCGATGGGCCCAGCGCAGCTTCGCGATCTGCTTCTACGACGAGCAGCGCCTTTCGCCGGCGGCGAAGGCGCTGGCGGCGCACTTGCAGGCCTCGGCAGCGGTACGCCTGCGGAGGCCGGATCGGCGGCGAAGGTAGAGATTCTGCCGTCGCTGGTGCTGCCACTCGACTTCCGCGCTGCTGCACGGTTCGGCTACAGCTCTGGTCCAATGGGCCAGACTTGGAGATTCAACGATGTCCCACCTGCACTGGCGCCCATCCTCCTGGCGACATCACGCGGCATTGCAGATGCCGTCGTACCCCGACCTGCACGCGCTGCAGGAAACCGAGCGGCACCTCTGCGGCCTGCCGTCCCTCATCTTTCCCGGCGAGGTATCGCAACTGCGCGAACGCCTGGCGGCCGTGTCCCGCGGCGAGGCCTTCTTGTTGCAGGGCGGTGATTGCGCCGAAAGCTTCGACGAATTCGGCCAGGAGCCGGTGGAATCGACCTTCCGCGTGATCCTTCAGATGGCCGTCGTGCTGACTTACGCCGCCGCCTGCCCGGTCGTGAAGGTGGGGCGGATCGCTGGCCAGTTCGCAAAGCCGCGGTCTTCCGACGTCGAGAGGCAGGAAGGCGCGGAGCTGCCCTCCTACCGGGGCGACATCATCAACGGGAGTGCGTTCACGGCGCAAGCGCGGCAGCCGGACCCCTCGCGCCTCATCACCGCCTACTCGCATTCCGCGACCACGCTGAACCTGCTGCGCGCGCTCGCCCAGGGCGGCTTTGCCGACCTGCACGAGGTGCATCGGTGGACAGCCGACTTCGTTCGCGCGAGCCCGCAGGGCGAGCGCTTCGAAGAACTCGCGGACCGCATCACCCAGTCGCTTGCGTTCATGGAGGCTTGCGGCTTCGACGCCACCCGGGCCCCACAGCTGCACGCGGTGGAGTTCTACACCTCGCACGAGGCCCTGCACCTGCACTACGAGGAGGCGCTGACCCGCTTCAGCGAGCGCACCGGCCGTTGGTACGGGGGCTCGGCCCACATGCTCTGGCTGGGCGAGCGCACCCGCCAGCTGGCTGGCGCACATGTCGAGTACATGCGCGGCATCGGCAACCCGATCGGCGTCAAGCTGGGGCCCTCGGCCAGCCCGGACGATGTGCTTCGCCTGATGGACGTGCTCGACCCGGAGAGCGAGCCTGGCCGGCTGGTGCTCATCACGCGCATGGGAAGCGACAAGATCGCGGACCGGCTGCCGCTCCTGCTGCGCGCCGTGCGCCGCGCGGGACGCAAGCCGGTCTGGTGCTGCGATCCCATGCACGGCAATACGGTGACCTCTTCCAACGGCTACAAGACGCGCGACTTCGAACGCATCCTCCAGGAGCTGCAGGGCTTCTTTGCTGCGCACGGGCAGGAAGGCACCTATCCCGGCGGCCTGCATTTCGAGATGACGGGTCAGGACGTCACCGAATGCCGCGGAGGCGCGCAGGCGCTGACGGACGAGGGACTCTCGGCGCGCTATCGCAGCGCCTGCGACCCGCGGCTGAATGGGTCGCAGAGCCTGGAGCTGGCCTTCCTGATTGCGGATGTGCTCAAGGCCGCGCGCAAGTAGGCCGGCGGCGCGAGGCGCGGCCGGGCCTGGCCCTGCATCGCCTGCGCACCCGGGGGCCGACCGGATTTCTCCTCGATCGGGCGATAGATTGCTTGCTCGCCGGAAGGTCCGGACCTTCCGCCACCCCATTCCACGACATTCCACGACGGAGAGAACACATGTCCAGCGCGCCCGGCGGCAAGATTGATGATGCGAAGAAGGCGGTCGTCGAGGTCATCACGGAGATGTTTGCAGGCTCGCTGGTGGAGGGACATGCACGCTTGGTCGGCTGGGCCTCCGATTCGCCGGCGGCGACCGAGGAGATGCACCGGGTGCAGTTGGATCAGCGAGGGAATGCGGGCGCCCATTTGTGCCTCGCCGCGGCCGCTGCGGCGCTGGATGTCGCGGCCCTGCTGCTGAATGCCGACGCCGAGTCGAACGCCGACGCGCACGAGAACGCGCTTCGACGCTGCGCGATGGGTGCCGCACTGGCCGGCGAGCTCGTGTCACGTGCCGCGCTGGTGCTGGCCGGGGGCGGCATTCCGGGGCAGGGCGAGCCGGCTGAATCCTCGACATGGCTCGCCACCCAGCGGCCGTCGTCGGTTCACTGACCGGCTGAGGGCGCCCGCACGGCGAAGCCCGCGGCCGGACGAGGGTCAGGCAGGGCGCCCGGTGCCCTGCGCGCCTTCGAGCGGATAGCCGGCTTCGCGCCAGGCCTTCATGCCGCCGTCAAGCGCGACCGCATGGGTGAACCCCATCTCGCGCAGGGTCGCGGCGGCCAGCGTCGAGATGTAGCCCAGCTCGCAGCAGGTCAGGATGCGCCGGGTCGGGTCGGGCAGTTCCTGGTTGACGCGCAGCTCGAGCTGGCCGCGCGGCAGCAGCCGTGCGCCGGGGATGTGGGCCGTCTCGTAGGCATCGCGCTCCCGCACGTCGAGCACGATCAGGTCGTCCTCCGCGGCCGCCACGCGCGCCCTGAGTTCGGCCAGCGACATGAAGGGCACGGCCGCCGTGGCTTCCTCCAGCAGCCGCGCCACGGTCTTGCCGCCGCTCATGTTGGTGCGCAGCGCCTCGGTGAGGTGCGTCGGCATCGTGAGGTTGAGGCTGCGCATCATCTCGACGAAGGCGCCGCGCTCGGTTTTCTGCAGACGCGGGTTCGACGCCAGTTCTTCGCCGATCGTCGAATGGCTGCGGCCCTTGTAGTCGTGCGCCGGGAACACCTTGAGCGACGGATCCAGGCGCAGCACGCGATGGAACAGGCTGTCGTAGAGCTGCTCGGGGTCGCCGGTCGGGAGGTCGGTGCGGCCGGTGCCGCCGATGAGCAGGGTGTCGCCGGTGAACAGCCGATCCTCCACCAGGATGCACATCGAGTCCTTCGTGTGCCCCGGCGTGTGCAGCGCCTGCAGCCGCATGTGGCCCACCACGATCATTTCGCCGTCGCCGATCCGCATGTCCACGAAGGGCGCCGGGCTGGACTGCTGCATCACGACCGGCACGTCGAGCTGGCGCCCGAGTTCCTTGGTGGCCGAGAAATGGTCGGCGTGAGTGTGGGTATCGATCAGGTAGCGGATGCGCACGCCGTTCCGGGCGGCGAGGGCGAGGTAGTGGTCGATCTGGCTCAGCGCGGGATCGATGAGCGCAGCGGCGCGCGTCTCGTCGCAGCCCACCAGGTAGGACTGGCATCCGCCGGTGGCAATCTGCTCGAAGATCATGGTTCAGCGTGCTTTGCGCCAGAGTCTAGCGAGCTCTGCGGCGGTGGGAAAGGCCTTCTTCAGGGCGGTGCGGCCCTGAACGCGGCCAGCTGCTCGGCGGCCGCCGTGAATTCCGTCAGCGCCGGATGCGCCGGCGCATCGACCATGTCCGGCAGGATCATGCGCGTGAAGGTCCAGGCGACCGCCGTGCTGATGCCGGCCTGCGTGATGGTCGCTGCCTGCGCCGGCAGCGGCGYCGCCGCAAGCTCCCGCTCCAGCAAGGCGTAGGCGGCGTGCAGCTGGCCCGCGACCCGCTCGACCCAGGGCCCGTGCTGCTTCTCGGGTGGACGCAGGTTGCGCTCGTAGACGATCTGCACCGTCTTCTCGCAGGCTGCCAGGGCCAGTCCCATGATTCGAAAGGCGCGCTGGCGCTCGGTCGGGTCCGACGGCAGCAGGCTGCGCGCCGCCTGCAGCTCGACGAATTGCAGGATCAGGCTGGAATCCATCAGGGTGCTTCCGTCGTCGCAGACCAGCGTGGGCGCCTTCACCACCGGATTCAGCGCGCTGAAGGCGTCGAAGCCGCTGAAGACCGAGATCGGCCGGTGGGTGAAGGGGATGTCCAGCAGGTGCAGCGAGACCGAGACACGCCGCACATAGGGGGAGTCGAGCATTCCGAGAAGTTGCATCGGGGGGACCGGGAGTTGAAGAGGGCCCTTACGATAGGAAGGGCCGCCGCCGTGCACCAGCGCGAGGCATTGGAAATCAAGGCCCGAAACCGATGGATCATCGGTCGGGCACCGCACCCATGGATGGAGCCGAAGGATGCAACTGGACAAGAAGGATCGATTGATCCTCGAGGCGCTGCAGACCGATGCACGGCAGAGCCTGGCGGCGCTGGGCAAGCGCATCGGGCTGTCGCAGCCGGCGATGAGCGAGCGCGTGCGCAAGCTCGAGGAGGCGGGCGTGATCGAGGGCTACGGCGCCCGGGTCAATCTGCGCGCCATCGGCATCGGGCTGCAGGCGATCATCCGGGTCCAGACCGACCATGCCGGCATCCGCAAGTACGTCAAGCTCTTCGAGGAGATGCCCGAGGTGCTCGAAGCCGACCGCGTGACCGGCGAGGACTGCTTCTTCGTGCGCTGCGCCATCGCCGAGCCCATCGACCTGCAGCGCGTCGTCGACGCGCTCGCGGCCTATGGCGCGGTGACCACCTCGCTGGTGCTGTCGACGCCGGTGCGCAAGACCGCCACGGTGCGTGCGGCCGGGGCGATCGCGGCATGAGCCGCCGGGCCGCTCCCAAGGCGAATACCGAAGCGCTGCTGCGCGAAGGTTATCCAATGAGCCGCCGGGCCGCTCCCAAGGCGAATACCGAAGCGCTGCTGCGCGAAGGTTATCCAATGAGCCGCCGCATGATCGACCTGCCATCGCTTGCCACGCTTGCCGCCCGCATCGGCGCCACCCTGCGCGAGCGCGGCCAGACGGTGGCGGTCACCGAATCCTCGGCCGGCGGCCTGGTGTCGGCCGCGCTGCTGGCGATTCCGGGCGCATCGGCCTTCTTCCTTGGTGGCGCAGTCGTCTACACCCGGCGTGCCGGCAAGGCGCTGCTGGGACTGACCGCCGCCGACGTCGCCGGGATGCGCGGGGAGACCGAGCCTTACGCCGCCCTCGTCGCGACCCGGATCCGCACGCAATTGCGCGCGACCTGGGGGCTTGCCGAGAGCGGCGCAGCCGGACCCTCGGCCAGCCCCTACGGCGATGCGCCGGGCCATGTGTGCGTCGCGGTCGCCGGCGCGCAGACGCGGACGAAGACCATCGAGACCGGCGAAGGCGACCGGGCGCTGAACATGGACCTGTTCGCGCGGCAACTCCTTTGGCTGTTCGACGAGGTCCTGCAGGCGCCGGACGCGCCCCGGTGAGGCCGGGACCTTTGCGCCACCTCCGCCGACAGCCGGTGGCGACGCGTGGATGCTGCTTTCGAAGCGCGAGGCCTGTCAAGGCGAACGAAAAGGCGCGGGCGCGCCGCGCAACAGCCGCAGCCCGTTGGCGACGACCAGCAGGCTCGCGCCCATGTCCGCGAACACGGCCATCCACATGGTGGCGCTGCCGAACACCGCCAGCACGAAGAACACCGCCTTGATTCCCAGTGCCAGCGTGATGTTCTGCCACAGCACCGCGTGCGTGCGCCGCGACAGCCGGATCGTCTCCGCGATGCGCCCGAGATCGTCGTTCATGATCACCACGTCGGCCGCTTCCATGGCCGTATCGGTGCCGGCGCCGCCCATGGCGAAGCCGATGTCGGCCTGGGCCAGCGCCGGCGCGTCGTTGATGCCGTCGCCGGTCATGCCGGTCGAGCCGTAGCGCCGGCGCATGTCCCGGATGGCCGACAGCTTGTCTTCCGGCAGCAGCCCGCCGCGCGCATCGTCGATGCCGGCCTCGCGCCCGATCGCCCGGGCGGTCGCCGGGTTGTCGCCGGTCAGCATGACGGGGCTGACGCCCAGTTGGCGCAGCGCAACGATGGCTTGCACGGAACTCGGCCTGATCGTGTCGGCCACCGCGAACAGTGCCAGCACGCCGTCCGCGTCCGCCAGCAGGGTGACGGTGCGCCCTCGCGCCTCATGGGCCGCCAGCTCGGCTTCGAGCGCCGGGTCGGCCTGCTCGCGCTCGGAGATCAGGCGGTGGTTGCCCAGCACCATCGGGCGGCCGTCGACGACGCCTTCGATGCCGCGCCCCGGCAAGGCCCTGAACCCGTCGATCGCCATCGCGTCGCCTTCGAGGCCCTGGGCGATCGAGGCCGATACCGGGTGGTCGGAGCGCAGCGCGAGGCTCCTGGCCCAGCGCCGGACCTGGGCCTCGTCGGCGCCGTGCCAGGCCTTGAAGGCCACCAGCTTCGGCTTGCCTTCGGTCAGGGTCCCGGTCTTGTCGAAGGCCACGGCCTTCAGCAGGCGGGCATGCTCGAGGTGCGAGCCGCCCTTGATCAGGATGCCGCGGCGGGCGGCGGCCGCCAGGCCGCTGACCACCGTGACCGGCGTGGAAATGACCAGCGCGCAGGGGCAGGCGATCACCAGCAGCACCAGCGCCTTGTAGATGGCGGCGAGCCAGGGCCAGGCCAGCAGCAGCGGCGGCAGCACGGCCACCGCCAGGGCGAGTACGAACACGGTGGGCGTGTAGACCGCGGCGAAGCGGTCGACGAAGCGCTGGGTCGGGGCGCGCGTGCCCTGGGCTTCCTCGACGGCATGGATGATGCGGGCCAAGGTCGAGTCGTCGGCGCCCGCCGTCACGCGGAATTCCAGCTCGCCGTTCTGGTTGATGGTGCCGGCGAAGACCGGGCTGCCGGGCTCCTTGTCGGCCGGGATGCTCTCGCCGGTGACGGGCGACTGGTCGATGCTGCTGTGGCCCCGCGTGACCACGCCGTCGAGCACCACGCGCTCGCCGGGTTTCACGCGCGCGATCGCGTCCAGCGGGATATCGATGGCCTTGACCCGGCGCCAGCTGCCGTCCGGCTGCGCCACCTCGGCGGCGTCGGGCGCCAGGTCGACCAGGCCCTTGATCGCGTTGCGGGCGCGGTCGACCGCGCGCGCCTCGATCAGTTCCGCGATGGCATAGAGGGCCATCACCATGGCCGCCTCGGGCCACTGGCCGATGACGAAGGCGCCGGTGACGGCGACCGACATCAGGGCGTTGATGTTGAGCTTGCCGTGGCGCAGGGCGCCGAGGCCCTTGGCGTAGGTTTCGAGCCCGGCCAGCCAGATCGCGACCGCCGCAACCGCCATCCCGGCGACGGTCCAGGCCGTGCTGTCGGGGGCGAAGAAGGAAATCGCCTCGGCCAGCGCCGCAAAGCCCAGCGCCGCCGCCAGCCGCAGGGTGCCGGTGGTTTCGGCGTGCCCGTGGTTGGCGCCGGCCGCCGCCAGCGGCTCGGGCGCGAAKCCGGCCTTGCGGATGGCGGCCAGCGCCTGGCGGACCGCGTCGTCGCTGCCGTCGATGCGCAGCGTCCGCTGGGGCAGCCGGAAATGCAGGCCGCGAATCCCGGCGATCGGCTCCGCCAGCCGGCGGATCTCGGACTCTTCCACGCTGCAGTCCATGGTGGCGATGCGGAAGGTGTTCGGCGCCGCGGCGGCTTCGGCAACCGCGAGCGTCGCGGGGCCGCAGCAGGCACTGGGCCCGCAGCATGCTTCGGACCCGGTGGATTCGGCGGGCGTGTGATCGTGAAGGTGTCTGGCCATGGTGATCGCTTTCAGGGGCTATTTCACACCCTGTACCTGCTATAGGGTCAAGCGGCTACGATTCTGCTTTTCCACCAGCAAGAAACAGCCATCATCATGATGAAGATCGGCGATCTGAGCCGCGCCACGGGTGTCGATGTCGGCACGATCCGCTACTACGAGCGGGCCGGCCTGCTGGCGGCGCCCGAACGGCAGCCCAACGGCTATCGCGCCTACGGGCAGGCGCACCTGGAAGGCTTGTCCTTCGTGCGCCATTGCCGGGCGCTGGACATCCCCTTGAGCGATATCAAGCGGCTGCTGGATTTCACCACCGCCCCGCAACAGGACTGCGCCGACATCAACCAGCTCGTGGACGAGCAGATCGACCGGGTGCGCGCCCGCCTGAAGAGCCTGGAGGCGCTGGAGAAGCAGCTGACCGGGCTGCGCGGGCGCTGTTCGCAGCCGCATGCGGCCAAGGAATGCGGGATCCTCAGCGAACTGGTGTCGGCGGCGCACGGGGAGGCTTGCATCTGCCATTCGTAGCGCGGCGTCGTTCGCTGCTCCTGTACACTCTGCGTCCATGTCGTGCCATCCCTTCCTCGCTGCATTCGGCGCTGCCCTCCCGGGCCGCGCGAGGCTGGACGCACGAATGATTACCACCATTACCACCGCGGCCCCCTGAGCACGCGCAGGTGGCCGTTCCGGCAGCCACCTGGTGTTTCTCGCTTCTCCCTCGAACGAATCCAACCCAGCTCTGGCAGCTGGGTTTCTTGTTTGTTCGTTCGTTCGGAGATCTTCATGTACCGCGATCCAGTCCAGTCCCTCGAGCCCCTGAGCCGCCTCCCTGCGGCCACCCGCCCCCTGCGCGTCGGCATGATCGGCATCGGCACCGTGGGGTCGGGCACCTTCCGCGTGCTGGCCCGCAACCAGGCCGAGATCGCGGGCCGCGCGGGGCGCGGGATCGAACTGGTGATCGTGGCGGCGCGCAACCTGGATCGCGCGGCGGCCATCATCGATGGCCAGGCCGAACTGACCGGCGATCCCTTTCGCGTCGCCACCCATCCCGAGGTCGACGTGGTGGTCGAAGTGGCGGGCGGCACCGGCGCGGCGCGCGACTGGGTGCTGGCGGCCATCGCGCACGGCAAGCACGTGGTCACGGCCAACAAGGCGCTGCTGGCGGTGCATGGCAGCGAAATCTTCGCCGCCGCCCGGCTGCACGGCGTGGCCGTGGCCTACGAGGCGGCGGTGGCCGTGAGCATCCCGATCATCAAGGCGCTGCGCGAGGGCCTGACGGCCAACCGCATCGAATGGGTGGCGGGCATCATCAACGGCACCACCAACTTCATCCTCTCCAAGATGCGCGACGAGGGGCTGGATTTCGCCGCCGCACTCGCGCAGGCGCAGGCGCTGGGCTATGCCGAGGCCGATTCATCCTTCGACGTCGAGGGCATCGATGCCGCGCACAAGCTCACGCTGCTGGCCGCCAATGCCTTCGGCATGCCGGTGCGCTTCGAGGACGCGCAGGTGGAAGGCATCGCGGCCCTGCAGGCGCTGGATGTGGACTGTGCGGAACAGCTGGGCTTTCGCGTCAAGCTGCTGGGCATCGCCCGGCGGCAAGCGAACGGCGTGGAGCTGCGCGTGCAGCCCGCGCTGGTGCCCGCCGCGCACCTCATGGCGCAGGTCAATGGCGCGATGAACGGCATCATGGTCAAGGCCGACGCGGCGGGCGTCACGATGTACTACGGCGCCGGCGCGGGGTCCGAGCAGACCGCCTCGGCCGTGATCGCCGACCTGGTCGACGTCGCGCGCATGGCCGGCACCCACGCGGGGCAGCGCGTGCCGCACCTGGGCTTCCATGCGCATGCGATGAATGCCTTGCCGGTGCTGCCGCGCGCGGCCGTGTGCAGCGCGCACTACCTGCGTGTGCCCCTGCATGCCGCGCCGCAAATCGAGGCGGTGGCGGCATCGCTCGCGGCTCTGCAGCTGCCGGTGCACCGGCTTCTGCTGGCGGCCGAGCGGGCGGGGCAGGGTCCGCATGGCCTGGTGCTGACCGACGCGGTGCCACAGGGCGCGCTGGACCTGGCCGTGCAGGCGCTGCAGGCCAGCCCCGCGGTGGCCGGCGCGATCACCACACTGCGGGTCGAGGCGCTGGCCGGTTGAGTCCGCGCCGGGGCCTCAGGCCGACGCCTTGTCCAGCTTCAGGAACAGATCCCGGTCGGGTGCGAAGTTGGCATGCAGCGGCAGCAGCGCGCCGCCGAGCGCGCGGGCATCCGAGCCGGTGGTGCCCGGCAGCAGCTGCGGGCATTCGACGCCTTCCCAGTTGTAGCGGCCGCGTGCCGCCGACACCGCCGCCAGCAGCGCGTCGAGCAGCGCGCGGCCGAAGGAGCCGTCGATGATCACGCCCTCGAGGTCGAGCAGGCAGGCGGCGTCGTGGATCGCCAGCATGATCGCCGGCGCCGCCTCGTCCAGCCAGCCTTGCGTGATCGGCCGCCAGGGCGCCTGCAATGCGCGCTCGTCGGCCACCGCGGCCGGATCCAGCCCGGCTTCCTCGTAGCGCCGCTCGAGCGTGATCAGCGACGCCACGCTGAGCAGCTGCGGCGGCGGCCCGGCGTCGCCCGGCTGCGCGCGCTGCAGCGCCAGCGAGCCGATCGCGCCGGCGTTGCCGTTGAGTCCGCCGCGCAGATGGCTGTCGATCACCAGCCCGCCGCCGATGAAGGTGTCGACGAAGATGTAGACGAAGCTGCGCACGCTGCGCCCGCGCCCGGCCACCAGCTCGGCCACGCAGGCGGCCGCAGTGTCCTTCACGAAGCTGACCGGCAGCGTCGACAGTGCCGCCACCCGGGCCCGCACGTCGGTGCGGTTCCAGGCCGCCGCGTGGTCGGCCTCGAAGCCCAGCAGCGCCTGCCAGCCGCCCAGCGACAGCGGCGCCGCGATGCCGATGCCCTGCAGCCGCTCCTGCTCGGCCGCGCCGAGCAGCGCATGGAACTCGGCCAGCCGCCGTGCGATCTCGCCGAACACCGCCTCGGGCGTGGGGAAGTCGTAGTTCAGGCTGCGCCGCACGCGCACGGCGCCGGTGAAGTCGACCAGCAGCATGTCGAGGCTGCGCCGCCCGAGCTTGATGCCGATCGAGAAAGCGCCGTCCGGGTTCAGCGCCAGCGGCACCGAGGGCTGGCCCACCTTGCCGCGCAGCAGGGCGCCGCGCAGCAGCAGGCCGTCGTCGAGCAGCCGCTTGGTGATCAGCGAGATGGTCTGCGGCGTCAGCTTGGTGAGCCGCGCCAGTTCGGCGCCCGGCATCGGGCCGTGGTTGCGGATCGCCTGCAGCACGACCCGCTCGTTGTACTGGCGCAGGCCGCCCTGGCTCGAGCCGCGCGGACGCAGGCGGTGATTCGCATCGTGCGGGCCGCTGCCGGCCGCTTCGGGCGCCGGGCTCATCGCATGCAGCACCCCGGCCATCGGGGTACCTCCGTGCTGCGCACTGCGGTGCGAGCTTGCTTGGGGCGGCCCGGCGCTGCGCTCATCGCGATACCTTCGTGCTGCGCACTGCGGTGCGAGCTTGCTTGGGGCRGCCCGGCGCTGCGCTCATGCCAGRCATTCGGCGGGCAGYTGCTCGGGCGGCAGCGCGCCGGTCATGACCGCGACGGTGTCGCTCATGCTGATCTTCTTSGGGTTGAGCACCGCGCCGCGCTTGCCCAGGCGCGCCACGTGGATGCGGTCGGCGATCTCGAAGACGTGGGGCATGTTGTGGCTGATCAGCACCACCGGCAGGCCCTTGTCGCGCACCCGGCGGATCAGCTCGAGCACCATGTTGCCCTCCTTCACGCCGAGCGCCGCGGTGGGCTCGTCCAGGATCACYACGTGGCTGGCGAAGGCCGCCGCGCGCGCCACCGCCACGCACTGGCGCTGGCCGCCCGACAGCGTCTCCACCGCCTGCGTCATCGAGCGGATGCCRACCTTCAGGTCGTTCATGCGCGCGATGCTCTGCTCGAGCATCTTGGTCTTGTCGAGCATGCGCAGCACGTTGCCCAGGAAGCCCTCGCGGCGGATCTCGCGGCCCAGGAACAGGTTCTCGGCGATGGTCATGGCCGGCGCCACGGCCAGGTCCTGGTAGACCGTCTCGATGCCCTCGCGGCGCGCGTCGATGGGGCCYTTGAAGTGGATGATCTTGCCGTCCAGGATGATCTCGCCYTCGTCGGGAATCGTGGCGCCCGACAGGCACTTGATCAGCGAGGACTTGCCCGCGCCGTTGTCGCCGATCACGGCCAGGATCTCGCCGGCGCGCAGCTCGAAGTCGGCGCCGTCCAGCGCGGTGACCTGGCCGTAGCGCTTGACCAGGCCCTTGGCCTGCATCACGATCTGGGGGGTGGCCATCATCTGCCTCCACGACGCGAGAGTTGATCCACCGTGACCGCCACGATCACCAGGATGCCGGTGATCAGCACCTGGTAGACCGACGACACGCCCATCAGCGTCAGCCCGTTGCGCAGCACCCCGACCACCACCGCCCCGACCAGCGAGCCGAACAGCATGCCGCGCCCGCCGAACAGACTGGTGCCGCCCAGCACCACCGCGGTGATGGCGTCCAGGTTCTCGGTCTGCCCGGCGTTCGGGTCGCCGACCCCGGTGCGCGCCACCGACAGCAGCGACGCGATGCCGTAGAACACCCCGGCCATCACGTACACGCCGAGCAGCACGCGCTCGGGCGGGATGCCGACCAGGCGCGTCGCCTCGGGGTTGTTGCCCACCGCATAGACGTGGCGCCCGGCGCCGGTCTCGCGCAGCCAGAAGCCGACGCCAAGATAGAGCAGGATCATCAGCACCGTGCCGTAGGCGACGTTGGTGCCGCCCACCGGGAAGGTGTTGCCCAGCCAGGTCATCATGTCCGGCACCTCGGTCACGGTCTGCGCACCCGAGTAGAGCTGGGTGATCGCGAAGGCGATGTTGAAGGTGCCCAGCGTGACGATGAACGGCGGCAGCTTGATGCGCGTCACCAGCAGCCCGTTGAGCAACCCGAACAGCGCCGTCACGCCGATGCCGGCCAGGATAGCCAGCGGCGCCGGCAGCCCCAGGTCGGCGGCCAGCTTGGTCATCACGATGCTGCCCAGCGCCATGATCATCCCGCACGACAGGTCGATGCCGGCGGTCAGGATGATCAGGGTCTGGCCGATCGCGATCACGCCCACCACCGTCACCTGCTGCAGGATCAGCGAGAAGTTGTCGCCGCTGAAGAAGTGGTCGGTGGTCGTGCCGAACGCGATGCAGGCGATCAGCAGCGCAATGAAGGGGCCGAGCTGGCCGACGGGCGGCAGCTTCTCTTTCAACAAGGTAGCCATCGTGTGCTATCTGCTTGTGCGAAGGGGCGCGGCGCGCCTTACTTCTTGCCCCAGCACAGGTCGTGGCCGACCGTGGTGTCCTTGCTCTGGACACCGGCGACGGGCTTGGCTGCAATCAGCGTCACGCCGGTGTCGGTGTAGCCGCTGACCTTTTTGCCGGTGGTGGCGTAGTCCACGCCCGCGGCGACGCCCATGGCGGCCATCTTCAGCGGGTACTGCTGCGAGGTGGCGGCAATCTTGCCCGCCGCCACGTCCTTGATGCCGTCGCAGCCGCCGTCGACCGAGACGATCATGACGCTCTTGTCCTTGCCGGACTTCGAAAGCGCGTTGAAGGCGCCGGCGGCGGCCGGCTCGTTGATGGTGTAGACCAGGTTGATGTCSGGGTTCTTCTGCAGGCAGTTCTCCATCGCSGTCTGGCCCTTGGCGCGGTCGCCGAAGCTGTCGGCCATGCACACCACCTCCACCGGGYGGGCCAGCTCGTTGTTCTTGGCGTCGTTGCTCTTSAGCCCGAAGCCCTGCAGGAARCCGTTGTGGCGCTGCGCGCCCACCGGRTGGCCSGGGAACAGGTCSAGGGTSGCGATCTTCACSGGCTTGCCSGCCAKSGCSGCCTTGGCGTACTCGCCGATGAGCACGCCGGCCTTGTAGTTGTCGGTGGCGAACAGCGCATCGGTCGCCTCCTGCGGGTCGGTCGGGCTGTCCAGCGCGATCACCATCACGCCTTTTTCTTGCGCCTTCTTGATCGCCGGGATGATCGCCTTCGAATCGCTCGGCGTGATCAGGATGGTCTTGGCSCCGGCSGCGATCATGTTCTCCATSGCSGCSACCTGSCCGGCGTTGTCGCCGTCGGTCTTGCCCGCGCCCGACAGCAGCTTGGCCCCCTTGGCCTTGGCCTCGGCGCTGGCGCCYTCCTTCATCTTGACGAAGAAGGGGTTGGTCTCGGTCTTGGTGATCAGGCCGATCACGGGCTCGGCGGCCTGGGCCGGSAGAGGGGCGGCCAGCACAGCGGCGGAGGCCAGGGCGGCGGCGAGRGTGAGCTTGAACATCGGGTTGTCTCCTGTTTGCCAGAAAGTATTGAGGACGGGCAACAGAGTTTGGGTTCGCCAAGTTAATAAATCAAGTGGATTGATTAATGGAAAACCCTGGGTTCGGCGACCTCGCTGCGCGCCGCGGCATCCGCCATCGGTTGGATTGCATGCCTGCGGCGCTGCGGCCTATGCTGCGCACACCATGCGCAGCCAGCTGTCGCCGTATTTCGTCGGGCCGCCCGATCGGCGGGCGCCCTGGAAGAAAGCCATGCATCGGCGCGGGCGCTGGCTGCGCAAGTTCGCGCTGTTCGTGCTGGCCTGCGTGGCGACCTATGGGCTGGAGCATGTGGCGGTCCACTACCTGGCGCATTCGCCGGAGGGCTCGGCGCTGTCGCAGTCCCTGTTCGGCGGACGCGAGCTCTACCGGACCGCGGTGGCCGCCTGGCCGCGCCGGCTGGTGCCGCGCTACACGGCGCTGGTCCAATCGACCCGCAGGCGGACCCGACGGCGGACGGGCTAGCCGGAAACATCTGCGAGCAGCGCGACTACCTGGCGCAACTGCTGCCTGCGATCGTCGAGCGGCAACCGGCCCTGATCGTGATCGACCGCACGTTTTCGCGCGCGCCCTGCCGCAGCCACGATCCGACCCCGCGCCTGCAGGCGGCCATCGCGCTGGCCAGTGCGYGGCTGCCCGTGGTGCTGGGCCTGTTCATCGACAAGGAAGAGGTTGCCGAGGGCGAAGGCAGGCTGCCGGTGCGCTCGGTCCTCAAGACCGTGGCGCTGCCGATGGCCGCCGATGGCCCCCTTGCTGCGGGAAGGGATCATGAACCTCGACACCGACTCGACGCGCATCGCGCTGGGCTGGACGGTCCGGCGCGAGGAGGGGGCCGCGCCTGCCTGGGTCAATGGGCTGGCGCTGGAGGCGGCCCGTGCCTACGAGCCGCTGCTGTTCGAGAAGTACCCGCGCCTGCGCGCGCTCGTCGATGCGCGCAGCAATCCCTACATGAGCCTGATCGAGCCGAAGGACCTGGTCGTCTTCCAGGGTGGCGACCTGCTCTGTGCGCTGGCTGCACCGAGCGCCAGGATGCAGCCGCCGTGCGCCGAACGGCCGGCGGCGCGCGTCGATGTCGATTACCTGCGCGGCCGCATCGTGATCGTCGGCGAACGCAGCCCGACCCTCGACCGCCATCGCTCGGTGGTCGGCGACGGTGACGTCCAGGGGATGGACCTGCAGGCGAATGCGCTCGAAGCGCTGCTGGACCAGCGCTACTTCGCGCCGGTGCCGGCCTGGATCAACTACCTGGTCGGCTTCCTGTTCTTCATGGCCATCGAAGCGGCCCTGGTGGACTCGCACGGCATCCTCCGATCGCTGCTGTGGATCGGGGCGGCGGTCGGGCTCACTTTTCTTCTCATGTCGCTCACGGTGCGCTATCTTGGGTACTACGTGAATCCGGTGACGGTCAGCCTGCCGGTGCTGCTCGTCAAGCTGATCGGCTGGACCGGCGAACTGATGCAACGAATTGGAGGCAGGCACCATGAAGGCTGACAGACGCCGCAGGTTCAAGCGCTTCGGGGCGATCGGCCGGCGGATGCTGGCTGGCGTCGTCCTGGTATCGGGCGCCTGCTGGGCCGCCGATCCCGAAACGCCGCCGGTCGCGGCGTCCCCGCCCAGGCAGGTGCCGCCCGAGCCGCCGGTGGGCCCTGCCGGTGGCACCATCGGCAGGGCGCTCTCCGACAGTCTCGGCGGTTCAGCCGCCATGCGCTTCGATGCGGCGCGGACCGGCGGAGCCATCGCGTGTTGTGTCCAACCTGCCAAACTGCCCGACTTCATAGGCAGAAAAGAGGGCGAGGC
>NZ_JBFUCJ010000019.1:0-73260 GCF_056405295.1 Variovorax sp. P1_H2
TCCGTGTCAAGAGCGAGACGGCACCCTTTCAGCCCGTGCCCATGCAGGCTGCCGACGGCACGGTGCCGCTCTATCGGAACCTCGGCGCCCTCGCCTTCCCGATCAGCACCCGGGACCCCAAGGCGCAGGCCTACTTCAACCAGGGATTGCGCCTGTCCTTTGCCTTCAACCACGCCGAGGCGCAACGTGCGTTCCAGGCCGCGCAGAAGCTCGATCCCGATTGCGCCATGTGCTTCTGGGGCGAGGCGCTGGTGCTGGGACCGAACATCAACGTCCCGATGATGCCGGAGGCCAACGCGCCGGCGCTGGCCGCGCTTGCCAGGGCATCGGCGCTCAAGGGGAAAGCGAACGAGAAGGAGCGGATGCTGATCGGCGCACTCGAGAAGCGCTATGCCGCCGATGCCAAACCCGACCGCAGCGGATTGGACGGTGCCTATGCCGACGCCATGAAGACCGTGGCGGCGGCATTTCCGGCCGACGACACGCTTCAAGCGCTGTACGCCGAGGCCGCCATGGACACGCAGCCCTGGGACTACTGGCAAGCCGGAGGCGCCCAGCCGAAGGGACGCGGCGCAGACATCGTCGGCACCCTCGAGACCGTGCTGAAGCGCAACCCCACACACCCCGGCGCCATCCACCTGTACATCCATGCGGTGGAGGCGTCCACGCGGCCGGAGCGCGCGCTGCCCTATGCGAAGCGGCTGGGTGCGCTGGTGCCCGGCGCCGGCCACCTGGTGCACATGCCCGCGCACATCTACTACCGCGTGGGCATGTACCGCGAGTCGCTGGACGCCAACCTGCGCGCGATCCAGGTCGACGAGAACTACTTCAAGACGTCCCCATCGGATCCGCTGTACAAGGCCGCCTACTACCCGCACAACATTCACTTCGTGATGGTGTCCGCACAGATGGGGGGCGACGCGAAGACGGCCATCGATGCGGCCTCGAAGCTGGATGCATCGGTGCCGGGCGAGCTGGTGAAGCTGTTTCCGATCCTGCAGCCGATCAAGGCG
The DNA here is from genome assembly GCF_056405295.1 of Variovorax sp. P1_H2. Lineage (NCBI taxonomy): Bacteria > Pseudomonadati > Pseudomonadota > Betaproteobacteria > Burkholderiales > Comamonadaceae > Variovorax > Variovorax sp. P1_H2. The sequence continues at coordinate 1,014 of NZ_JBFUCJ010000019.1, forward strand.
GCGCACTACACGACCCGTGCGCAGTTCAGCGACGCCGACACGATCCTCAAGCTTGCGGCGCCGTCCGAGGAAGTGGTGCTGGTATCGACCATGTACCACTACGCGCGCGCCGTTGCTTTCGCGGAACGCAAGGACAAGGCAGGCGCGCGACAGGAAATCGACGCCATCGCCGCGATCGAGCGCGGGGCCGACTTCAAGCCTTTCGAGCCCTGGGGGCTGCCGGCCAAGGAGATCGTGCGCACCGCGGGCCTGGTCGCCACCGGGCGCCTGGCCGACGCCACGGGGGACCTGGAGGGTGCGGCCAAGGCCTACACCGAGGCCATCGCCATCGAGGACGCGCTCACCTACACGGAGCCCCCTTACTGGTACTACCCGGTGCGGCAATCGCTGGGCTCGGTGCTGCTGCGCCAGGGCAAGCTCGACGAAGCGGAACAGGCGTTCAGGGGTTCACTCGTGCGCGTCCGAAACAACGGTTGGGCCCTTGCGGGGCTGGCCGAAGTCGAGCGCAGGAAGGGTGACGCCCGAGCGGCGCGGGCCGCCAGCGAGGCTTACCGTCGCGCCTGGTTCGGCCCCAAGGACGGGCCCGATCTGGCGCGGCTGTGAGCTGCCGGCACTTGCCGCGTCGGCGTGTATTCGGCATGTATCCGCGCGGTATCGCCAAGGCAATGACCCAACGCACGAGGGCGCGGCGGCCTAGACTGCGGGTCATGGCTGTCACGGAACGCCGTCTTCGCTCGACCGACACCCCGGCGTGGACCGACGCTGCCGAAGCGATGTATCGCGCCGCACAGGCCGTGGCCGGCGCCAGCGGCCCCGGCACCATGGCCGCACTGGTGCAGGAACTGGCGCAGATCCTGCGCGTGGCGACCGTGTTCGTGGCGGTGTTCACTGACGGCTCACGCAGCATGCTGCGCACGCTGGCAGCGGTGCTCGATGGCCAGGCGCTGAGCAACTTCGACTACCCGCTGCAGGGTTCGCCATGCGAGAAGGTGGTCGGCCGTGCATACCGCTTCGTCGCCAGCGGCGTCGCGGCCGAGTTGAGCCCCGGCACCGTGTTCGCGGAAACAGGCTTCGATTCGTACGCCGCCTTTCCGCTCAATGACGCCGACGGCAAGCCGCTCGGACTGCTGGTGGCGATGGACCGCAAGCCGATGGCCAACGCCGCCCTGGCCGAGGCGCTGCTGAAGATATTCGCCAGCCGCATCATCGCCGAGATCGAGCGCAGCAGTGCCGACGAGGCGCTGCGCGCGGCGGCCCTGGCCGTGTCCGCGGCCAGCGGCGAGTCGGTGTTCGTCGAGTTGGCACGCTACCTGGCGACGATCCTGCAGGTCGAGATGGCGTTCATCTCGCGCCACCGGCCCGATGACGGCGATACCCTGCACATGCTGGCGATCGTCAGCGACGGCGAGGTCCGGCGCGGCCATCGCTACCCGGTCAAGGGCACGCCTTGCGAGCATGTGCTCGGCCAGCAGTTCCGCGCCTACCCGTCGAAACTGGGCGAGCTGTTCGAGTTGGACGAGGACGTTCGGCTGCTCGGTGCCGAGAGCTATGCCGGCTTTCCGCTGAACGATGCGCAAGGCCAGCCGCTGGGCACCATCGGCGTCGTCTCGCGCCACCCGCTGGCGAACGTCGAGCGGATCGAGTCGATGCTGCGCATCTTCGCCGGACGCGCCGCGGCCGAGATCGAACAGCTGGGAGCGCGCGAGGCGCTGCAGCGTTCGGAGGCCAGCTACCGGGCCATCTTCGAGGCGTCGGAGGATTCGATCTTCATCCACGACTGGGACAGCGGCGTGATCCTCGACGCCAACCCCAAGGCCTGCGAAGTCTATGGCTACAGCCGCGACGAGCTCTGCCGATTGTCGCTGACCGACATCTCTTCGGGCGAAGCCCCCTACACCGCTGAACAGGGGCTGAAGCACATGCAATTGGCCAAGCTGGGGCGCTGCCCGCCGTTCGAGTGGCAGCGGCGCAACCGCGCAGGCGAGCTTCGCTGGGACGAAGTCCGGCTCAAACCGGCGATGATCGACGGGCGCCATCACATCGTGGCTTTCACGCGCGACATCACCGAGCGCAAGGCGGCGTTGGCGGCGCTGCAGGCACAGGAGCAGAAGTACCGGGCCATCTTCGACGGCAGCGTCGACTCGATGGTGCTGTGGAGCGAGGATCTGCGCACCGTCGATGTCAACCAGGCCTTCGTGCGCATGACCGGCATGACACGCGAGCAGGTGGTCGGCAGGCACTGGACGGAACGCCCGGATGCCCAGGACATGCAGCGCCTGATCGGCTTCATCGAGGCGGCGCTGCAAGGCCATGAGACACAGGCCGTCGAACCGGTGTCGCGCGCCGACGGCACCACTTTCCACATCGAACTGCGTTATATCCCGGTGCGCTTGGCCGACAGGCCCTACGTGCTGGGCGTCGGCCGCGACGTCAGCGAGCGGCTCGCGAGCGAACGTGCGCTGCGCGCCAGCGAGGCCCAGTACCGCGGCATCTTCAACGCCTCGGCCGACGCGCTGGTGCTGCGCGCAGCCAACTTCAGCATCGTCGATGCCAACGCGACCTACGAGCGCATGAGCGGCTATAGCCTGGCCGAGGTGCTGGGGGTGGACCGGGTGCTGGCCAACCCGCCCGAGATCATGGCCACGATCCGTCGCCTGCACGAGCAGGCCCTGGCCGGCGAGCCGGTTCGACTCGAAACCGAGCTCGTGCGGCGCGACGGCGAACGCTACGACCTCGAATTGCGCGGCGTCCCGATCCTGCACCACGGCGAAGCGCACGTGCTGTACATCGGCCGCGACATGACGCAGAGCAAGCGCGCCGAGCGCGCCCTGCGCAACAGCGAGGAGCAGTACCGGGCGATCTTCAACGCCTCCGCCGACGGTCTGGTGGTGCGCGACGCCCACTACCGCGCGGTCGACGTGAATCCGGCCTACCTGCGCATGAGCGGCTTCACGCGCGAGGAGGTGCTGAGCGCGACCCGGGTGCTGACGCAGCCCGATGCGGCGCTCCAGCAGCGGCATCGGGCCCAGCACGCCGAGATCCTGGCCGGCCGGCCGGTGCGCTTCGAGGCGCCGGGCGTGCGCAAGGACGGCAGCCCCTTCTACCTCGAGGTCAGCGGCATGCCGGTGACCTACCGCGGCGAGCCGCACGTGCTGTATGCGGCGCGCGACATCACCGAGCGAAAGGCCGCCGAGGACGAGCGCGGGCGGCTCGAGGCGCAGCTGCGGCAGGCACAGAAGATGGAGGCCATCGGCCAGCTCACCGGCGGCATCGCGCATGACTTCAACAACATCCTGACCAGCGTCATCGGCTACCTGGTGCTGGGCCAGGAGCGCGCCGAACGCCTGGGCGACCCGAAGCTCCAGCGCCAGCTGAGCCAGGCGCACATCGCGGCACAACGGGCACGCGAGCTGATCGCGCAGATGCTGGCCTTTGCACGGCGCCAGCGAGGCCAGCGGCGAACCCTGGCATTGGGCCCGCTGGTCGGCCAGACTCTGCAGTTGCTGCGCGCCACGCTGCCGTCTTCGGTATCGCTGGACTTCGCTGCGCCTGCCTCGGCCGGCGGCGACGACATGAACGTGACCGTCGACGCCGTGCATCTCGAACAGGTGCTCTTCAACCTGTGCATCAATGCCCGTGACGCCATCGCCGGCTCGGGCTGGATCCGCGTGCGTCTGGGCCGCAATGGCGGCGGCGGCACCTGCGCGTCGTGCCGCGCCCAGGTCGAGGCCGGCCGCTGGGTCGAGCTGAGCGTGGCCGACAGCGGAAGCGGCATCGCACCGGACCTGATCGAACGCATCTTCGAGCCCTTCACCTCCAGCAAGGAGGTCGGCCGTGGCTCGGGCATGGGCCTGGCGATGGTGCACGGCATCGTGCATGACCACGGCGGCCACGTGCTGGTGGAGACTTCGCCGGACACCGGCTCGGTGTTCCGGGTGCTGCTGCCACCGGCCAGCGGCGCCGCGGCCGACGCGCCCGATGGGCCGGCCGTCGCGACAGCGGCCGGCGAAGCGCTCTGCGCGCGCGTGATGGTCGTCGACGACGAGGCCATGGTAGGCGACTTCATGGCCGAGTTGCTGTCCGGCTGGGGCATCGAGGTGGTGCTGCAGCGCAGCCCGCTGCAGGCACTGGCATGGCTGGAGGACAAGGGCCAGGCGCTCGACCTGCTGATCACCGACCAGACCATGCCGCAACTCGACGGCCTGCAGCTGGCGCGGCGCGCGGCCTCGCTGCGCCCGGGCCTGCCGGTCCTGCTGTACACCGGCAACGCCGACGGCGTCGACGAGGCCGAAGCGAAGCGCCACGGCGTTTGCGGCGTGCTGCGCAAGCCGATCGACAACGAGTCCCTGCACGCGCTGATGAAGTCGTGCCTGCAGAGAGCGGGCGGCCCCGGCCGCTGAGCCGGCGCCGGCGGATACCGGCGCGATACAAAGGCGAAGGGTCGCGACACGCGGGCAATACCAAGGCCTCGCAGACTTCGTTTCTCGCCGCCAGCGTGACCGGACGCTGCGCGGCGCACCCATCCCCCATCCGGCCGCACCTTCGAGGAGAACAGTTCCATGGTTGACTTTCACACCACCCAAGGCGGCAAGGTCGGCATCGCCGACGAGCCCATCGCGGCGCTGCGCGCGGCGCTGCGCGGCAGCCTTCTCATGCCGGCCGACGACGGCTACGACGTGTCGCGCACGCTGTGGAACAGCATGGTCGACCGCCGGCCGGCGGCGATCGTGCGGGCCGCCGGCGCAGCCGACGTGATCCAGGCCGTGAATTTCGCGCGAGCGCACCAGCTGCTGCTGGCGGTGAAGGGCGGCGGCCACAACATCGCCGGCAAGGCGGCCTGCGACGGCGGCCTGATGATCGACCTGTCGGCGATGAAGTCGGTGCGTGTCGACCCGGCGGCCAAGCTGGCGCGCGTCGAGCCCGGGGCGCTGCTGTCCGACTTCGACCGCGAGACGCAGGCCTTCGGCCTGTCCACCCCCACCGGCATCAATTCGACCACCGGCATGGYCGGGCTCACGCTCGGCGGCGGCTTCGGTTGGCAAAGCCGCAAGCGCGGGCTCACCATCGACAACCTCAACGCCGTCGACGTGGTGCTCGCCTCCGGCGAGTTCGTGCAGGCCGACGCGACGAAGAACGCCGATCTGTTCTGGGCGGTGCGCGGCGGCGGCGGCAACTTCGGCGTCGTGACCTCCTTTGAGTACCGGCTGCATCCGCTCGGTCCCGAGGTGCTGGCCGGGCTGATCGTCTATCCGCTCGAACAGGCGAAGCAGGTGTTCGAAGGCTATCGAAACTTCACCGCCGCGGCGAGCGACGAGATGACCGCCTGGATGGTGCTGCGCAAGGCGCCGCCGCTGCCCTTCCTGCCGCAGGAGGTGCATGGCAAGGAGGTGGTGGTCATCGCCTTCTGCTGGGTCGGCGAGCTGGCTCGGGGAGAAGAGCTCGCCAGGCCGCTGCACAGCTTCGGCAAGCCGGCCGGCGCGCATGTCGGGCCCATGCCCTTCGCCGGCTGGCAGACTGCCTTCGACCCGCTGCTGCAGCCGGGCGCACGCAATTACTGGAAGTCGCACGACTTCAAGTCGCTCAACGCCGATGTCGAGCGCATCCTGTGCGAGGCCACCGCGGGTCTGCCGAGCGACGAGTGCGAGGCCTTCATTGGCCAGCTGGGCGGGCAGATCAACCGGACGGCGGTCGGCGACACGGCCTACCCGCATCGCGATGCCGAGTTCGTCGTCAACGTGCACACCCGCTGGCGCGACGCCGCGGACGACCGCAAGTGCATCGACTGGGCGCGCGCATTGTTCGATGCGCTGACGCCGCATGCCACCGGAGGCGTCTACGTGAACTTCATGCCCGAGGACGAGATGCAGCGCGTGGCGACCGGCGCCTATGGCCCCAACTATGCGCGGCTGGCCGCGCTGAAGGCCAAGTACGACCCGGCCAACCTGTTCAGCCAGAACCAGAACATCCGGCCGGGAGCCTGAGCGATCGGGGAGCGGGCGAGCGCCAACGCCCGCTCGTGTCCACAAGCGAAACGGGTGCCGGCGGGCCATCCCCGCCGGCACCCGTTTTTTGCGCGCCTGTCAGGCTGTCATCTGCATCTCGGCCTGCCGCGGCATGGCGTAGGCCAGCGGCGCCAGCGCGTTGTCGATGCGCGCGCGTTGCGCATCGTCGAGCATCGGGAACAACACCTTCTGGAAGCGCGGCGCCGTCACGCCCGAGACGATGTACTGCCAGCGGTAGGCCTTCAGCACCGTGTCGTGGATCTGCCCTTGCTGCGCATCGCTGAAGGGCGTGCCGGCGATGGCGCAGAAGTAGCGCGCGTCGGCCGCGGCCTGGGCCTGCAGGATGCCGTCGACCGCGCCGACCAGCGCGATCAGGTCGTCAACCCCGGCATCGCGTTCGGCGGCGCCGATCCTTGCGTTCTCGGCGACGAACTCGATCTCGTCGAGGATCGCGTGCTGCGACTCCTCGCGCCAGTGGAACAGGAAGACGTCCTTCCACAGTGCCGACGCGTTGTCGTCGGGTTCGATGCTGGCGCGGTAGTGCGCCAGCGTGAACAGCTCGATGTCCAGCGTCAGCGCCAGCACCGCCCAGGTGCGCTTGCCCAGCACGGCCCGCGCCACCGCATTCGGCTCGGCGGTCATGACATAGCCCGCAGGCATGTCGGCGGCCATCATCTCTTCCAGCCGGCGGAACAGCGCCTGGTGCTTGATCTCCTCGTCGGTCATGCGCACCAGGGCTTCCAGCGCCACCTGGTCGCCGAAGACGTGTTCCCGGCTCAGGTCCATGACCTTCGACGAGATGAAGCGTTCGACCAGCCCGAAGATGTTGGCATAGGTGCGGCCCTGCACCTGGCTCAGCAGCCGCTCGTCGGCCGGGCTCAGGGACCCGATCTCGTGGACCAGCGACAGGCCCCTGGGCAGGAAGGTCTTGCCGTAGTCGAACTGGCGGCCGCGAATCACGTCGCGCTCGATTTCCCAGCGCACGCGCTTGGACACCTCGATGACCTTGGCGTAGCGGTCGGTGGGGATGGATATGGACATGCTCATGCTCCTTTGCTGATTGCAGTGACAAGGCCGCGCCTTGCAGAAAGTCGGGCCATGGGCCCCCTTGCCGGTCCGGCGCCGGTCTGGCGCAGCGGGATCACGGCATGGGAGGTAGTCTGGGCAGCGCTGGTATCCGCCGTGCATCCGCGGATCGCGCCTTTGTCGCCGTCGTGTAGCGCCAGCGCAATGCGTTCGCGCAGGCGCTCGTTGTACGGACTCTGCGGCCGGCTGGCGATGCGCTCGCACAGCAGCTGCCGTGCCAGGGTCGGCTGGTGGCTGCGCAAGGCCGCTTCCAGCCAGGTCAGGTGCAGCAGGTCGCACTGCGCGCGGCTGCCGCCGCAGCCGCGCACCAGGCGCTGCTGCGCATCCAGCTGTTGCGCCGCGACCGCATAGCGTTCCTGACCGAAGGCGACGAAGGCCTCGCACACCGGCAGCGCGGCGTCGTACACAGCCGGTCGCAGATCCGGTGCCCGCAAGGCGAAGTCGCGCAGCGCATCGAGCAACCGGCGCGCACTGCCCCAGCGATTCGTGGCAACGAATGCAAGCATGGCGTGCACGTCGTTGAAGGGCCGCAAGCCGGCGCACCGGTGTCCCTCCCAAGCGTCTGCGATCCGCTGCCAGCGGTCGGCCGCGTCCAGGCCCCGCAAATGGAGGCGCCACAGCAGGGCCGAGGCATCGACCAGCGTGGAAGTGCCAGGTTTGCGGCCATGCATCAAGCGCTGATCGAGGATGCGCAGCACAGCGCCCAGGTCGCCCTGGTCGAGCCGGAACAGCGATTCGTGCCACCACAGATGCGTCGAGAAGGCAGTGCTGCCGGACCAGACGCCGCGCGTGCCTTCGAGCCAGGCCGCGCCGTCGGCGCTGCGTCCCTGCATTTCGAGCGCGTGCGCCACGGCGTGCACGGCGCCGCACTGGCGCGGCTCGAAGCGCAGCGCCTCGCGTCCGACCGCATCGGCCGAGACCGGGTCGGCCGCCTCGGCCAGCCCGAAGGCATACATCGCCAGCACATGGCCGTAGCCGGGTTCGTCGGGGTGCCAGTGCCGCAGCGCGGCGGCGATTCGCTCGCGCAGCAGGTCCGTGCGGCCCCATTGCAGGTCGCCGAACTGCGCCACGCGCAACGCCAGGGTGTCCTTCGGGTCACGCTCGGCGATCTCGCCGTACAGGCGCAACGAATGCTTCATGTCCTTGTCCAGCCAGGCCTGCGCGGCGGCGAGATGGGCACGTTCGCGCTCGCCGGCCCGGGCCAGATGCAGCCGCGCCGTTCGCAAGGTTTCGTCCAGTGCCGGCAGCGCGTCGTCGCGGCTGGCCATGACCAGGCCGGCCGCACGCAGGCAGTGCGCAGCGACGAAGTCGGGCCGGGCGCTCAGCACCCTCGCAACGACGGCCTGCGGGTCGCCCTGGCCGGCGTGCAGCAGGTCGAGCGCCTCGCGGCAGGCCTCGGCGGCGGCCGCGTCGTCGAATTCGGTGACGGTTTGCAATGCGCGTTGCATGGTGGGCTCCTCGTGAGGCCGACCACTTTGCGCGGCGCTGGTATCCGGCGTGCAACAAGCCGACGCGCTTGTGTAGCCGTTGGGTAGCGGCCGGCGAGGCGCTGTCGGCGCGGGCCCCGACCCTGGCCGGAAGCACTGTTGCAAACCCGAGTCGGCGGCGCAAAATCGCGGCCATGGACACGATCTCGCGACTGCTCATCGTGGACGACGATCCCTCGGTGCGCGCGATGTTGCGCGAGTACCTCGAAGACCACGCCTTCAGCGTGGCCGAGGCCGGCAGCGGCACGCAGATGCGCGAATGCATCGAGCGCGAACTGCCCGATGCMGTGCTGCTGGACATCCGCCTGCCCGGCGAGGATGGCCTGAGCCTGGCCAAGTACCTGCGGGAACGCTACGACGTGGGCATCATCATGGTCACTGCATCGGGCGACGTGATCGACCGCGTGGTCGGCCTGGAGATCGGGGCCGACGACTACATCGCCAAACCCTTCGACCCGCGCGAGTTGCTGGCGCGGGTGAAGAGCGTGCTGCGCCGGCTGCAGGCCAAACCGCCGGCGGAGGCTGCGGTGCCGGCCACGCTCAAGAGCGCTCGCCAGCGCTTCGGCCGCTGCGAGCTGGACATCGACGCCCGCCGCCTGTTCGAAGCCGATGGAGCGGAAGTGGCAATGACGGCCATGGAGTACGAGTTGCTTCAGGTGTTCCTGGCCAACCCGAACCGCGTGCTGTCGCGCGACCAGTTGCTGATGCACACGCGCCATCGCGAGTGGGAGCCCTTCGACCGTTCCATCGACATTCGCATCGGCCGCCTGCGCCGCAAGATCGAGCCCGAGCCCGCGGGCGAGCCGCGCTGCATCCGTACGGTGCGCAATGCCGGCTACATGTATGTGCCGCAGACATGATCATTCGACCCCGTCCGCATTGGCCGCGCATGCTGTTCGTCTGGCGCGGAAGATCCCGCTCAACTTCGTTCGCTTCTCGCTGATCGGGTTGACGCTGGCGATCGGACCGCTCGGACGCTTGACCGAGGTACTGGGCGGCTGCGAACGCAGCGCCGGCACTCCTGCGCGGTCATCGTTCACCGCACCATCTACCTGTACTGCGTGCTCCTGCCCTTCGGCCTGGTCGATTCGATCGGGCCGATGACACCGGTGCGAACGACCTCGCCCTGGACGCGACGTCGGCGACGATCGAATCCACGCTGCGCGATGCGCCGCCTCACGCGGGTTTGCACTGATTATTTAGTTCAATCTGGAAACTATATTGGTTATGTCGCATAACTTTATAAAGCGACTTCCGACTTCCTTCCAGAGGAGACAACCATGGTACGAATCGATTGGCCGGCGCTTGCGCCGACGGCTTTCCTGTTGAGCGCGTCCGCGCTTCTCTCCGGGTGCGGCGGTGGCGGCGGCAGCGGGTTCTTCCTGCCGACTCCTTCAGCGACAACGCCCGCCAGCCCGCCGGCCGCCGTCCCCGCCACGAGCAGCACCCAGGCGCAGCCCGGCAAGCTGGCGTCTTGCGAGGACCTCGCGTCGAAGGCCGCGTTCGGAGGCACCGTCTACAGCGCCGTCACGTCGGTCGCAGCCGGAGGCCTCACCGTGGCCACCGCAAGCACCCAGGTGCCCGCTCACTGCCTCGTCACAGGGAAGATGAACGAACGCACCGGCCCGGTGGACGGCCAGACCTACGCGATCGGATTCGAAGTGCGCCTGCCCGTCGAATGGAACGGCCGCTTCTTCTATCAAGCCAATGGCGGCCTCGATGGAAGCGTCGTGACAGCCACCGGCGGCATCGGGGGCGGTGCTCCGCAATCGACCGCCCTGCACATGGGCTTCGCCGTGATCAGCTCCGATGCCGGCCATCCGTCGCCCACGCCCAGTTTCGGCCTCGACCCGCAAGCGAGACTGGACTATGGCTACAACGCCGTCGCCCAGCTCACGCCGATGGCCAAGAACCTGATCGCCAAGGCCTATGGCCGCGGGCCCGATCGCTCGTACCTCGGCGGCTGTTCCAACGGCGGCCGGCATGCGATGGTCGCGGCCTCGCGCTTCGCCGATCAGTACGACGGGATCCTGGCCGGCGACCCTGGCTTCAATCTGCCGCAAGCGGCAGTGGCCCAGCTCTACGGCGTGCAGCAGTACGCCACGGTCACGACCGCCACCACGGCGGCCGGCAAACCCGACCTGCAGACCGCCTTCACCCAGGCCGAACTGAACCTCGTCGCCAAGGCGGTCGCGAGGCGATGCGATGCGCTCGACGGCCTGGCAGACGGCATCGTGGCCGACCTGCCCAGGTGCCGGACGGCCTTCAGCCTGGCTGCCGACGTGCCCTCCTGCTCGGGCACGCGCGACGGCACTTGCCTGACCGACACCCAGAAGACGGTGCTTGCCAAGGTCTTCGCCGGCGCCCGGGACAGCGCCGGGACGTCGATCTACAGCAGCTTCCCGTTCGATGCCGGCATCAACGGCGCGAACTGGCGCCAATGGAAGTTCGCGAACTCCCAGGCACTCGACACCGGCGCCGTGGGCTTCGTATTCAGCACCCTGCCCCTGGGTCCGAGCCGGCCCTCGGGCATCGACTTCGCTTTGGCATTCAGCATGGACGCCGACGCGCCGAGCATCTACGCGGCCAGCGGCATCTACACCGAGTCCGCCATGACCTTCATGACGCCGCCGAACCCGACCAGGCTGGCGACGCTGCGCGACCGGGGCAGCAAGCTGCTCGTCTACCACGGGACCAGCGACCCGGTGTTTTCTTCGGACGACACGGCGAACTGGTATGAGGGACTGCGCGCGAACAACGGCGGCGACGCTTCGAGCTTCGCGCGCTACTTCCCGGTCCCGGGCATGAACCATTGCTCCGGCGGCCCTGCCACCGACCAGTTCGACATGCTCACGCCGCTGGTCGCCTGGGTGGAGCAGGGCCAGGCGCCGGACACGATCAAGGCCACGGCGCGCGGCGCCGGTGCCAACGTGGTGAATACCGAAGTCCCTGCCACCTGGTCCGCCAGCCGCACCCGTCCGTTGTGCCCCTACCCCAAGGTGGCGACGTACACGGGCAGCAATCCGGAAGACGCAGTCAGCTTCAGCTGCAGATAGACGCCGCGGGCCGGCGGGCGCGCAGGCCCCATGTCAGGCCTGCAACTCCACCGAATAGAACACCCGCCGCATCTCCGGATCGTTCGATGCGGCGCTGGCCTGCACCTGCGCCATGAAGTGCGCCAGGAAGCGCTGGGCCGCCAGCGAAGGCGTTTCGTTGCTGCGCCGGATCACCCCGACCGTGCGCGGCGCGAAGCGCTCGCGCAGCTGCAGGGCAACCATCCGGCCGCGCAGGTAGGCGGTCTCGACCAGCGGCCAGGGGCAGAAGGTCAGCATGTCGCTCTGCTGCACCAGCGTCAGCATCAGCGATGCCGACTGTGCCAGCAGGATGCGATGCCGCGGCACGGGCGCCCCGTGCTGGCCGAAGAGCTGCTCCATCAGCGCCTGCTCTCCATCGGGCGCGTAGTTGAGCAGCCAATCGTCCTCGAGCAGCTCGTGGATCGAGCCGGCCTGCGCGCGCGGGTGGCCGATGCGGGCCATCACCGTGGATTCGTAGGCGAACAGCGGCGTGGCCTGCAGGCCCTGCATTTCGTCGGCCGTCGCGATGCGGCCGATCATGAGGTCGAGGCTGCCTTCGCGCAGCTTGGGGTAGGCCAGCGCCGAGAAGCCGTCGAACAGCTCGAGCCGGACGTGCGGCATCTCGGCCCGGAACTGCCGCAGCACCGGCGCCAGCAAGGTCTGCGCGACCCAGGGCGTGACGCCGATCGACAGGTGCTGCGGCGCGCCGGCGTCGCGGTGCCGCGCCAGCGCTTGCTCGGCCTGGTGCAACTGCTCGAGGATGCGCTGGGCGTGCTGCAGCAGGTCGCGTCCGGCATCGGTCAGGTCGATGCCGCCGCTGCGGCGGACGAACAGCGCCAGCCGGCAGTCGGCCTCCAGCTCGCGCATGCCTTGCGTCACCGCCGCCTGGGTCACGCCGAGAGTGCGCGCCGCCGCGCGAATGCTGCCCTGTGCCGCCACCGCGACGAGGTAACGAATCTGGTGCAGCTTCATGTTCGCGATTATCGATAGCTGCTCCAGCACGGTTGCGCCGTCGTGGCAAGACAGGCGGCGCAACACGGCGACAGGCAAGGCCTGTCTGCCGTGCGGCCCCCCTGCTTCCTAGACTTCACGGCCATACCCAACGAGAAAGACAAGGTCATGACCCAGGTCCTGGAAGCCACTGCACGCCGTACTGCCGACGCCGACATCGTCCTGCCCGGCATCCGCGCGATCGAGCAGGACATGGTGGCGCTGCGCCACCACCTGCATGCGCATCCCGAACTGGCTTTCGAGGAGTTCGCCACCAGCGATCTGGTGGCGCAGCAGCTGGGCCAGTGGGGCTATGCGGTGGAGCGCGGCCTGGGCGGCACCGGCGTCGTCGGCACGCTGAAGCTGGGCAGCAGCCCGCGCGTGCTGGGATTGCGCGCCGACATGGACGCGTTGCCGATCCACGAGGCCACGGGCCTGCGCTACGCCAGCACCGTGCCCGGCAAGATGCACGCCTGCGGACACGACGGCCACACGGCCATCCTGCTGGCCGCCGCGCGGCACCTGGCCGGCGAGCGCAGCTTCGACGGCACGCTGCACCTCATCTTCCAGCCGGCCGAAGAAGGACTGGGCGGCGGCCGCAAGATGATCGAAGACGGCCTGTTCACGAAATTCCCCTGCGACGCGATCTACGCCCTGCACAACATGCCGGGCTTTCCGGTGGGCAAGTTCGGCTTCAAGAGCGGTTCCTTCATGGCGTCGTCCGACACCGTGCTGATCGCCGTGCAGGGCCGCGGCGGCCACGGTTCGGCCCCGCACCTGGCGTCGGATCCGGTGGTGGCGGCGGCGCACATCGTGCTGGCGCTGCAGACCATCGTCTCGCGCAACGTCGACCCGCGCGACATGGCGGTGATCTCGGTCGGCGCGATCCATGCCGGCGATGCGCCGAACGTGATTCCCGACCGGGTCGAGATGCGCCTGTCGGTGCGCGCCTATCGCCCCGAGGTGCGCGCGATGCTGCGCTCGCGCATCACCGAGGTGGTGCAGGCGCAGGCCGCCACGCTCGGTGTCCAGGCCGAGATCGACTACCGCTGGCGCTACCCTGCCCTCGTCAACGACGCCGCCCGCACCGACTTCGCACGCCAGGTCGCACTCGACTGGCTGGGAGACGAGGGCGTGATCGCCGACCTGCAGCCGTTGACCGGCAGCGAGGACTTCTCCTTCATGCTGGAGCAGTGCCCCGGCAGCTACCTGATCATCGGCAACGGCGAGGGCGACAGCCACGGCAGCGGCGGCTGCATGGTCCACAACCCCGGCTACGACTTCAACGATGCCTGCCTGCCCATTGCTTCGACCTTCTGGGTCAAGCTGGCGCAGCGCTTCCTGGCGCCATCGTGCGCCGACTGACTTTCTCCACTTCCGGGTCTCACGCGATGTCCTCCCCCTCCCCCTCCCCGCTCCGTGCTCCTCGCCTGCCGTTCCACCGGAACCTGCTCGCGCTGCTGGCCGCCACGGCCGCCGCGCTCGCGACACCCTGGGCAGCGGCCCAGAGCGACTATCCGAGCAAGCCGATCAAGATCGTCGTCGGCTATCCGCCGGGCGGCTCGGTGGACATGGCGGCCCGCATCGTCGCCGATGCCCTGGGCCCGCAGCTCAACGCCACCCTCGTGATCGACAACCAGGGCGGCGCGGCCGGCGCCATCGCCGCTCAGCGCGTAGCGAACAGCCCGGCCGACGGCTACACGCTGCTGGTCGGCTCCAGCAACGAGATGGCAGCGACCGGCCTCGTGAACCCGGCCCAGAAGTACAGCCCGCAGAAGGACCTGACACCCATCGGCCTGATCGCCACGGCGCCGGTGCTGCTGGTGGCCGGCCCCAAGGCCGGCGTGAAGACGCTGGCGGAGTTCGTCGACGCCACCCAGCGCAACCCGGGCAAGTTCAGCTATGGCAGCTCCGGCGTGGGCTCCACGCTGCACTTCGCGGGCGAACTGATCAAGCAGCGGGCGGCTCTCTTCATGACCCACATCCCCTACCGCGGCACGGCGCCGCTGACCAGCGACCTCGCCGGCGGAACCATCGAATTCGCCGTGATGTCGCCGACCGCGGCCATGCCCTTCGTGCAGAACGGCCGCCTTTTCGCGCTCGGCATCTCGAGCGCCAAGCGCAACCCCGAGCTGCCCAACGTGCCGGCGCTGGGCGAGCATCCCTTGCTCAAGGGCTACGAACTGGTCGGCTGGTTCGCGCTGGCCGCGCCGCGCAATCTGCCGCCCGAGCTGAACCAGCGGCTGGGCCAGGCGCTGCAGGCCGTCATGCAGGACCCGAAGGTCAGGCGTCGCCTGACCGACGCCGGCATGGTGCCCGCCAGCGGCAATGAGGACATGGCCGCGCTCATCCGCACCGACATGGCGCAGTACGGCAAGCTGGTGGAGTTCGCCCACATGCGCGACTGAAATGAAACACCCCCCGAAGCGCCTGCGGCGCCTCCCCCCTCGAGGGGGGCGATACCGGCGGCCCGGCAAAGCCGGTTCCGCGGTATCCCTGGCATTTGGCTGCGCCGGTTTCATGCGTCGTGGGTCACGCGATCACGTGGTGGAGCACTGAAATGAAACACCCCCCGAAGCACCTGCGGCGCCTCCCCCCTCAAGGGGGGCGATACCGGCGGCCCGGCAAAGCCGGTTCCGCGGTATCCCTGGCATTTGGCTGCGCCGGTTTCAAGCCGCATCCGCGGTATCTCTGATATCGGACTGCGCCGGTTTCATCCGTCGCGGTAGGCGCATGGCGCCGGACCACTGAGATCTCCGCACGCCGCCGACGGCACCACGAGGCGCCGCGACACGGACGATTGACACACTGTTTCACGCTGATGCGCTCCGTTCGCGGTCCTGCCAACCGGCGCGCCTAGATTGAAGCCGTGCCATCACCGCTGGCGCAGGAGATCATGATGAACACCTCAGCAGCATCGAGCGCCTACGAACTGCACTTCAACGCGCTCTTCGGCGACCGGCGTTCC
The DNA here is from genome assembly GCF_056405295.1 of Variovorax sp. P1_H2. Lineage (NCBI taxonomy): Bacteria > Pseudomonadati > Pseudomonadota > Betaproteobacteria > Burkholderiales > Comamonadaceae > Variovorax > Variovorax sp. P1_H2. The sequence goes on from NZ_JBFUCJ010000019.1 coordinate 16,621, forward strand.
TTCTCCTTTCCTTGCGACGCCACGGGTCGTGTCGACATGGACACGCTCGGCGAGCGGGCGCGCGTCAATTACCTGTACGCCCGCGCAATGATGGGCCTGGAAGTGTCCTGGCCGGACGTGCGTCCGAGCGGGCCGCACTGAGTCCCAGGCAACCGGAGGGTGAAATCCATGAGCAGGAATCCCAGAACCCCGAAGGCAGGCAAGTCGGCCGCGGTCCGCGCCCCCTCCGACACGCCGTCCAGGCGCAAGCGCGCGTCCGGCGCCACCGCGCAGCCCGACGAAGCGGCAGGCGAATCCGAAGACCGCCGCCCCCTGCACGACCCGGATAGCGGTCGCGTCGACATCGAGCGGTCGACCGAGCAGTCCGGCGTCTCCGTCGAGACGACCCTGCGCAATGACAGGGCCGTCGGCATCGAAGAGGCGGGACCGCCGTCGGACGAGGAAAGATCCCAGCCCTTCGAGTAGCTGTGCCTTCCCCCGCTAGAACCGGGTCGCCGAATAGGGCGCGGGGTCGATGAAGGGCGCCGCGCCCTCGATCAGCTCGGCGAGCAGGCGGCCGCTCGCCGGCCCCAGCGTGAAGCCCTGGTGCGCGTGGCCGAAGTTGAACCAGAGGCCCGGATGCTTCGGCGCCGGACCGATCACCGGCTTCATGTCCACCGTGCAGGGGCGGTTGCCGACCCAGGGCTCGGCCTCGACCGGTTGCGGAAGATCGATCAGCTCGCGCGCGGCGGCCTCCGCCTTGCCGAGTTGCACCGGCGTGGCCGGCGCACCGATGCGGGCGAATTCCGCCCCGGTGGTGATTCGCATGCCCTGCGCCATGGGCGCGAGCACCAGGCCGCGTTCGGCATCGAGCATGGGCAGCCGCAGGCCGGGGCCGCCGAGGTAGTGCCGGTGGTAGCCGCGCTTGACGAACAGCGGCAACCGATAACCGAGCGGCGTGATGACCTCGTCCGCCCAGGGGCCCAGCGCCACGACCGCGTGGCGCGCGACCAGCGGCCCGGCGGCCGTCTGCACCCGCCATCCGCCGGCGTCGGGCCGCAGGCTGGCGGCATCGCCCGTCAGCAGCTGTCCGCCCAGCTCGGCGAAGCGTTGCGCATAGCGCGCCACCAGCGCGCCGGGGTCGCTCACCGACCAGGGGTCCAGCCAATGCAGCGCGCCCGCCATGCGCTGGCGCAGACCCGGCTCTGCAAGCGCCAGCGCGTCGCCGTCGAGCAGCGCGTGCCGGATGCCGTAGCGCTGCGTCAGGTCGGCCGCGCGGACCGCAGCCAGGTCCATGGCCGCCGCCGTACGGAAGCCGACCCGGTAGCCTTCCTTGCGCACCAGGTCGCCGGCGGCGGACTCGGCCATCAGCAGCGCGTGCTCGCTCAGGCAGTGTTCGATCAGCCGGCTGTAGTCGAGCGCGATGCGCGCGTAGCGCGTGGGTGCCGAGGCGTGCCAGTAGCGTGCCAGGCGCGGCAGCACCGCCGGCAAGGCGCCGAAGTGGTAGTTGACGTCGATGCCGCGCTTGAATGCGACATCGAAGACCGCCGACCAGTCGCGCGGAAAGGCATAGGGCTCCACCGCCTCGCGCTGGATGATGCCGGCATTGCCATAGGAGGTTTCGCGCCCGGGCGCCTGGCGGTCGACCAGCGCGACGGCGTGCCCGCGCCGCGCCAGCTGCAAGGCGGTGCAGGTGCCGACCATGCCGGCCCCGAGGATCAGGACATCGCAGGACATCGGTGTCGCGCCGTGCCCCGGATCAGTCGCGCTGCGCCGCGGTGACCGTGATCTCGAGGCGCGCACCGGGTGCCAGCAGGCTGGCGACGACGGTGGTGCGCACCGGGAGCGGGTCCTGGAAATGCCGGCGGTACTCGGCATTGAAGGCGGCGAAATCGGCCCCGTCGACCAGGTGGACGGCCACCTGAACGACATCGTCCAGCCCCAGGCCCGCCGTGGCCAGCGTGGCGCCGATGCGCTGCAGAACCAGGGCGGTCTGCGGCCCGATGCCGTCCGGAATGCTGCCGTCCTCGGCAAAGGGCATCTCGCCCGACAGGAAGGCCAGGCCCTTGGCGAGGCGAAGCTTGGAGAACGGAAGTGCGGGGGTTGGGGTCATTGGGTCGATTATGGGTGCCCACGGCTATGCCGGCATGGCAATCTATTGAATGATCCATTGCGACATTCGCAACGCAATGAACCTTCCTACCCCTCCTTGCGCAGCACTTCCCGCAGGTGACCGAGAAAGGCGCGGCACGACCCCGGCAGGGTCCGCCCGGCCATGGTCTGGACCTCGAAATGGCGCTCGTTCATCTCGCGATCGCGCAACGGGACGCCGACCACGAAGCCGGCCTTCAGCCGCGTGCGCAGCGCGGCCTCGCCGCTGAGCGCGATGCCGCCGCCGGCCGCGGCGAACGAGATCATGGCGTCGAGCCGATTGCTCAGGAAGGCGGGCTCGCACTGCAGGCCCTGGCGGCTGCAGCTGATATCGAACAGCTGGCGCAGCGTCGAGTACGGACCGGGCAGTGCCATCGGATAGCCGATCAGCTGCGACAGCGCCAGCTGCCGCCGCGAGGCGAGCGGATGGTCTTTCGCCATGATGGCCAGGATGGGCGACGGGTGGCGCAGCTCGACGTTGATGTTGCGCTCCGAACTGGTGCTGAGCGTCACGCCGATGTCGACGTCGCCGTCGCGGACCCGCTGCGGGATCTCGGCCTGCATGCACACATCCAGCACGAAGCGGATGCCCGCGTAGTCGCGCTGGAAGTCGGCGATCAGGTTCGGCAGGAATTCGGACGCGAAGCCCTCGGTGCTGGCCACCCGCACCCGGCCGGTCTGCAGCCCGCGCAGCGCCTGGATGTCGTCCGTCACGCGCTCGATGTCCTGCCAGGCCCGCTTGGCATGCGCGGCCAGCAGCTCGCCGGCGGCATTGGGCACCATGCCGCGCGCCCGGCGCTCGAACAGCAGCGTGTCCAGTTCGCTCTCCAGGCGGGCGATGTGGCGGCTGACGGCCGAAGGCGCGACGTTCAGGCGCTCGGCCGCGGCCGTGACGGAGCCGGTGCGCACCACTTCGAGGAAATGGCGCAACGCGGCTTCCTGCAAGACCCGTTGGCTGATGTTCTGTGGCACGGGATTACCCTCATGAAGATTGCCATTATCGCAATAGAAGGTTCCAAACATTGATATTGCTGCAGCGCATTCGCCTTCCTACGATGAGGTCTCGCCGCTTCGCTTCGCCCCTCAAACCCACTCCACCGCCCGCCATGCACGCCCATTTCCTGCGCACCGTCGGCATCGCCGCCCTCTGCACCTTCGGTCTCCACGCCCCCGGCGCCGCCCTGGCCGAGGAGGCCTACCCCTCGCGGCCGATCACGATCGTGGTGCCATTCCCGCCGGGCGGCGGCGGCGACGCCCAGGGCCGGCTGCTGGCACAGAAGCTGGCCGAGAAGCTGGGCCAGAACGTGATCGTGGACAACCGGCCCGGCGCCGGCACCGCGATCGGCGCCGCCTACGTCGCCAATGCCAAGCCCGACGGCTACACGCTGCTGATGAGCTCGGCCTCCACCTACACGCTGAACCCCGCGATCCGCAAGTCGCTGCCCTACGACCCGATCAAGAGCTTCGAGCCGATCGGCATCGTCAGCCGGGTCGGGCTGGTGATGCTGGCCAACCCCGGCGTCCCCGTGAACAACCTCCAGGACCTGACGGCGGCCGCCAAGGCCGCACCCGGCAAGTACGCCTATGCCTCCTTCGGCGCCGGCACCAGCTCGCACTTCGCGGCCGAAATGGCGCTGCAGGCCATGGGCATCCAGCTGATGCACGTGCCCTACAAGGGCAGCGGCCCGGCCATGACCGACCTGATCGGCGGGCAAGTGCCCTTCTCCTTCGACACGGTGACCGCCGCCCTGCCGCAGATCAAGGCCGGCAAGGTGAAGGCGATCGCGATCACGACGGCCAAGCGTTCCCCGCTGCTGCCCAACGTGCCGACCTTCGCCGAGTCGGGCTATCCGGCGGCGGTGCTCGACAGCTGGGGCATGGTGGTCGCCCCGCGCGGCCTGCCGCCGGCGGTGCATGCCAGGCTCGAGAAGGCGCTGGCCGACACGCTCGCCGACCCGGCGGTGCGCAAGGGCTTCGCCGACCAGGGCGTCGAGCCCGGCTTCATCGGCTCGGCCCAGGCCGCCGCGCACCTCGAGGCCGAGCTGCCGCTGATGCGCGCCATCGCGGTCCGCGCCAACATCCAGCCGGAGTGAGCCGGGTGAACAGCGCCGCCCGCCCCGTCGCCCTGGTCGAGCATTCGGCCGTCGCCTTGCGGCAGATGATCGCCACCCGGGAAATCTCGCCAGTCGAACTGCTGGAGGCGTGCATCGAACGCATCGAGGCGGTCAACCCCTTCGTCAACGCCGTCACGGCAACCTGCTTCGACCGCGCGCGCGACGAGGCCCGCGCCGCCGAGCGGGCGGTGCTGAAGGGCGCGCCGCTGGGCCTGCTGCACGGACTGCCGCTGGGCGTGAAAGACCTGGAGCCCACCGCCGGCCTGCTGACCACCTATGGCTCTCCCGCCTTCCGCGACCACGTGCCGGCGCAGGACATCGAACTGGTGGCCCGGCTGCGCCGCGCCGGCGCCATCGTCGCCGGCAAGACCAACGTGCCCGAGATGGGCGCCGGCGCCAATTCGCGCAACCCGGTGTGGGGTGCCACCGGCAACCCCTTCGATCCCCGCCTGAATGCCGGGGGCTCCTCGGGCGGCTCGGCCGCGGCCCTGGCCTGCGACATGCTGCCCGTCTGCACCGGCTCGGACACCGGCGGCTCGCTGCGCATTCCCGCATCGAAGTGCGGCGTGGTCGGCTTTCGCCCCTCGCCCGGCGTGGTGCCGAGCGTGCGCAAGCTGCTGGGCTGGACACCGATCTCGGTCGTCGGCCCCATGGGCCGCACGGTCGCGGATGCCTGCCTTCAGCTCGCCGCCACGGCCGGCATGCATGCCGGCGACCCGCTCAGCTATCCGCTCGACCCGCTGGCCTTCCTGAATCCGCAGGCGGCCGAGCTGGGCCGGCTCCGGGTGGCCTACACCACCGACTTCGACTGCTGCGACGTCGACCCCGACATCCGCGCCACCTTCGCCGCCCGGATCGCGGCGATGCGGCACCTGTTCGCCCGCTGCGACGCGGTGCGCTTCGACCTCGGCGAGGTGCACCGCTGTTTCGACGTGCTGCGCGCCGAGGCCTTCGTCGCCGGCATGCGCGAGAGCTACGAGAAGGACCCCGCGAGCCTGGGCGAGAACCCGCGCGCCAACTACGAGCTGGGCGCCGGCATGAGCCTGCTCGACAGCGCCTGGGCGCAGGCCGAGCAGACCCGCATCCTGCAGCGCTTCCAGGCCACCTTCGCCGATTACGACCTGGTGCTGGCGCCGACCACGCCGGTCTCGCCCTTTCCCTGGACCCAGCCCTACGCCCGGGTCGTCGACGGCAAGCCGCAGTCCACCTACTACCGGTGGCTGGCGCTGACCTACGTCACCACGCTGACCACCCATCCCGCGCTGACGCTGCCCTGCGGCACCGACGCCAAGGGCATGCCTTTCGGCCTCCAGGTGGTCGGCCCCTTCCGCGGCGACCTGCGGGTGCTGTCGGCGGCGCTGGCGCTGGAGCAGGCCTTTGCCGCCGACCCGGCGCTGCGCCGCCCGCGCCCCGACCTGGCCGCCTTGCGGATGCCGCAGCCGACGCTGGATTCGATCGTCACCGCACCCCCGCCCGCGAACTGGCGCGAGCCGGGCCGTGCCGACGGCGGCGCCACCTCGGTCGTGTAGATTCAAATCCCGCTCGCACGAACCCATGGCACCCACCTCCCTCGCCCTCCCCGACCTCGACCAGGCGCTGGCGCAGCGGCTGGATGCATTCACCGCGTCCAACCCCGCCAGCCGCGAGCGCTTCGACGCCCATGCACGCTTCCTGCCCGGCGCCAACAGCCGATCGGTGCTGTTCTACGCCCCCTTCCCGCTCACGATCGCGCGCGGCGAAGGCGCCGTCCTGTGGGACGTGGACGGCCATCGCTACGACGATTTCATCGCCGAGTACACGGCCGGCGTGTACGGCCACTCGGCGCCGGAGATCCGCCAGGCCGTGCTGGAGGCCATGGAGGGCGGCATCAACCTCACCGGCCACAACCTGCGCGAGGGCCAGCTGGCGCAGCTGATCTGCGAACGCTTCCCCCAGATCGAACGCGTGCGTTTCACCAATTCGGGGACCGAAGCCAACCTGATGGCCATCACGGCGGCACTGCGCTTCACCGGACGCAAGCGGATCATGGTGTTCTCGGGCGGCTACCACGGCGGCGTGCTGAGCTTCGGTGCCGAGCCGTCGCCGACCACCGTGCCCTTCGACTTCCTGGTGCTGCCCTACAACGACGAGGCGAGCCTGCGGGCCGCCTTCGCGCGCGAAGGCCGGGACATCGCGGCGGTGCTGGTCGAACCGATGCTGGGCGCCAGCGGCTGCATCCCGGGCTTGCCCGGCTTCCTGCAGGCCCTGCGCACGCTGACGACCGAGGCCGGCGCCCTGCTGGTGATCGACGAGGTGATGACCTCGCGCCTGGCGCCGCACGGGCTGGCCGCGCGCCACGGCATCAGGCCCGACCTGAGCACCCTGGGCAAGTACATCGGCGGCGGCATGCCCTTCGGGGCCTTCGGCGGACGCGCCGACATCATGGCGCTGTTCGACCCGCGCAGCGGGCCGCTCGCGCATTCCGGCACCTTCAACAACAACGTGGTCACCATGGCGGCGGGCCATGCCGGCCTGACGCGGCTCTTTCCGCCCGCCGCCGCCGGCGCGCTGGCGGCGCGCGGCACGGCACTTCGGGAGCGGCTCAACGCCCGCTGCGCCGAGGCCGGCGTCGCGCTGCAGTTCACCGGCGTCGGCTCGGTGATGAACGCCCATTTCGTGGCCGGCGAGATCCTGCGGCCCGAAGACCTCGCCGCGGTCGACCCGCGCTTGCGCCGGCTCTTCTTCTTCCACCTGCTGGCGCGGGGCATCTATGCCTCGCCGCGTGGCTTCATCGTGCTGTCGCTGCCGCTGGAAGACGATGCGATCGCGCGCTTCGAGCAGGCCGTGGCCGACTTCCTCGCGGTCCATGCGGGCCTGCTGCCTCGCCGTGCGGCCGGATGACGGACCGACCCTGCGTGCAGCGCATCCCTAGGCCGCCAACAGGCCGGCCACCTTCTTCGGCACCTCCCTGAGCAGGTCGAGCGCCTCCTGGTTGCTGGCGCGCAGCTGCTCCTCGGCGTCGAGCGCCTTCTCCATCGAGGCTCTCAGCGCGGCATAGGTGCCGCCGCCCATCGAGATGACCTGGCCGACGTACGGCGTGACCTTTTCGTAGAGCGCGAAGTCCAGTTCGGCCAGACGCATCTGGGCACCCACCAGCTCGGCCACTTCGGCATGGAACTCGACCTCGAAAGAGGCCAGCGCCTCGAGGCTGGCCTTGCCTGAAGTGAGGGCCTTGAAGGTGGCCCACATCATCGAATGGGCCGTCGAGGCGAGCGTTCTCGCCAGCGCCGCCACCGCGCCCCGCGTCTCCGAGCGAACCCGGTCTTCGCGGCTGCGCGTCCATTTTTCCCGCTCGAGCTTCGACTGCCGCCAACCCGCGAGCGCGCCTGCGACGATCCCGGCGAGGGCACCGACCGCCACGCCCAGAACCACTTCAAATCCTTGATTCATTTTCGATTCGGCGGCTTGACGCGGTCGTAGCCGCTCAATTCGAGGAAGCCTTCGCCATTGGAACTGCCGGTCACCTTCACCGGCCCTTCCCAATAGACATTCGCAGTCGTCTGGGACGAATCGAATTCGCCATCGGGATGGAAGGGCTTGATGGCGTAGGTCCCGGACGGCAGCTTGAGGCCCCATTCGACGACGTAGCGGATCCCGGTCTTCGGGCTGGTCCAGGTGCTGCCCGGCTTCAACTCGACGTCGCCCGCCTTCAGCGGCACCGCTCCCACGGCGTTCGACACCGTGCCGGCGGTCATCACCTTGCGCCCCTCCATGTCGAACAGTTCATAGAGCATCACGTCGGAGCCGTCCGCCAGGTGCAGGGCAAACCAGTTCCAGCCCAGCGTCAGGACATCGAAGTCGCCCCATTGGTGGTCGAACCACACGTCGCCGCTCACCGGGACCGATTTGCCGCCGATCGAGATCTCGCCCTGGGTCGAGATGCGGGGGCGCGAGTAGTAGTAGCTGATGCCGCTCTTGCCGAAGTCCAGCAGCCCCGGCGTGGCCGAATCCGCGGCCCGGTGCGCAACCACCGGGTGCGTGTCCTCGAGGTCGAGCGCGAGGGAAGCACCCTCGAACGATGCACGCAGGGCATGCGCCGGGCCCGATGCCACGACCTGCCAGCCATCCTGCCTGAAATCGAATCCGTTGGTGACGCTCCTGGCGGGGAGGCCGCCCGTGCGGTTCTGGCTGGTGAAGCGCTTGCCGGTCTGCAGGTCGGTCAACGCCGCGTGCATGACCGTCTGCTTGACCAATCCGTTGGCGACGAAGACGGCGACATGGAAGGCGTAGCGATTGCCCGTCTTGGCATCGAGGATGCCGTTGTAGTACCACCATTCCATGCCGGAGCCATGCGGCGCATGGTCGGCCGGCAGGTTCAGCGGCGCCAGGGCCGCCGTGCGCTCCGCCGGCTTCTTGCCCGCTTCGACCGGCGCGGCCGGCGCGGCGGCGAGCGGCAGCCGCTCGGACTCCGACAGGTAGAGCAGGCCCGCACCGACCACCGCGATGACAGCGACCATGGCGGCGAAAAAGATCCACAGCCCCTTCCTTCGGGCCCGCCGTCTGCGGGACGAACGCGAACGGCCCGAACCGGAGCGTCGGTAGTTGCGGGCCAGGTCGTCGGCTTTCATGGTCAGGGCATCCTTTGGCTTGCGGCCTTGGCGCGCACCGCGTCGTCCGGGCCGGCCGACGTCGAGATCGCCGCCATCATTCCCACGACGGCCGCGGGGATCGTCAGCAGCACCATGAGGATCGGCACGACCCGGCTGGTGCCGCCCTGTCTGAGCAGCAGCGCACGCAGGGTGTCAGGGTCCTTGCCGGGCAGGCTCAGAACCGTGGCGATCCGCTTCCTGCACAGCCGATAGTAGGCGGCATCCGCGTACAAGGGTGGCAGCAGCAGGACAGGGAGCCCGGCCGCCAGCGTCGCGACGGCGACGGCCGCCGGACCGAAGGGGGCCGCGATCGCGGTGGCGAAGCCGACGACGACGCCGGGCACGAAGGCATAGAGCGCCGCGTTCAACCAGCTCTTGCGGTAGAGCAACCAGCCGAAGGTGACGAAGAAGGCCGGCCAGTGCCAGCCCGCCGAGGTTTTTCCGTCGCGATCGAACTGGGCGAACTTGCGCAGGTAGTGCTGAAGATTGGCGTCGCCGATCACGAGCGAATAGAGCTCTTCCTGGCTCTGCGCGACCCGCGACGAAGACCGGCCCTGGGGCGCCGTGGGTGTCCGCATGCGCTGCCAAGCGCTCTCGCTGCCCATCGCCGGCTCCACCCTGCCCATTGCATCGCCCGGAGGCGGGCCGACGGCGGCCGCCTCCTGCGAAGCACCGCCGGCTGCGGCGCCGCATCGCGCGCAAGCGCCGGCCCCGGAGGGCATCAAGGTGCCGCATCGAGCGCAATTCATCGTCAACGATCCCCAGGTCATCGCAGGTCAGACTGGCCCCGAGCGTATCAGTTACATCCGGAAGCAGGAAATTGGCATGGGTGGTGCGTGAGTTTTTGGCAACGCCGGCGGTTGCCGAAGCGTTCGAGACCCGCCGGCCTCAACTATTGCCGCCAAATGCCGATAGATTGGGATTCATTTACGGCGCGCCTTCATGAACGATGTCAGCTTCCTTGCCTCGGACCACGATCCCTGGATCGTCGTCGCTTCGGTGGCTGTGGCCATTCTGGCGTCCTACGTGACCCTCGACCTGTCCCTGAAGGTCCGCACGCCTGACGGGGGCGTCAGCAAGATGTGGTGGGCCGCCGGCTCCCTCGTCATGGGCACGGCCATCTGGTCCATGCACTTCGTCGGCATGCTGGCCTTCTCGTTGCCGATCGAGCTCGGCTTCACCGGCCTCATGACCTTCGCCTCCTGGCTCGCCGCGGTGGCCGCCTCGGTGGTCGCGCTCGGCGTCGCAAGCGCCGGTCGCTACAGCCTCGCCTCGGTGGTGGGCGCCTCGGTCGCGATGGGCGCAGGAATCTGCGGCATGCACTACATCGGCATGGCGGCCCTGGACATGAAGCCCGGCATCGTCTGGGACTTGCGCCTGGTCGCCGTCTCGGCGCTCATCGCGGTCGCCGCCTCCGCCGCGGCGCTGGTCATCTTCCGATTCCTCCAGCACGTCCACACCCGGCAGACATTCGCGCTCAAGGTGCTGGCCGCCACCGTCATGGGGGCGGCCATCTGCGGCATGCACTACACCGGCATGGCGGCGGCCCGCTTCCCGCTCGATTCGGTCTGCCTGAGCGCCCACGCGCTGCGCGGACAGAACCTGGCCGCCATCGTCGCGATCACGACCTTCATGCTGCTGCTGGGCACCCTGGTCGCCTCGATGGTGGAAGCCCGGCTTCAGCGGGTTGCGCGCCAGCTCTCGCAATCGCTTCAGGAATCCAACGCGCGACTCCAGAGCGCCAACGACGAGTTGCTCCAGCGGGCCTTGTCCGACCCGCTGACCGGACTGCCCAACCGGCATTTGTTCGAGGACCGGCTGCGCCAGGCCGTGCATCGGCTCGAGCGTGTCAACGAGCAGGCGGTGGTGGAACAGCTGGCCGTCCTGTTCGTCGACCTGGACGGCTTCAAGCCGGTCAACGACACCTTCGGCCATGGCGCGGGCGACCAGATCCTGGTCACCACCGCGCAGCGGCTGATCGCCGAATCGCGCGCGGGCGACACGGTGGCACGGGTCGGCGGCGACGAATTCGTGCTGCTGCTGGAAGGCCTGCACGCCATCGAGGACTGCGTCCAGGTGGCCAACCGGATCCTGCGCGCCTTCGCGCAGCCCTTCGAAGTCGCCGGCCGCCAGTTGCGCATTTCGTGCTCCATCGGCATCGCGATGCACGCCCTGAAAGGGGATGGCGAGAAGCTGGTCGCCCACGCCGACGCCGCGATGTATGCGGCCAAGCGCACGGGCGGCTCCAGCCTGGCTTTCTTCGAGGCGCACATGTCCGTCGACACGGCCGACCAGCTGCAACTGCAGAGCGATCTTCGCCAGGCCCTGGAGGACGACCAGCTCGAGCTCTACTACCAGCCGAAGATCCATGGAAGGCGCCATCGCCTGAGCGGACTGGAAGCCCTCGTCAGATGGAACCACCCCCGCCTGGGCGTCGTCGGCCCCGACACCTTCATCCCGCTGGCCGAGCGCTTCGGCCTGATCGTGCGGCTCGGCCACTGGGTCATCAACGAAGCCTGCCGGCAGGTCGCGGCCTGGGGCGACGAAGGCCGCCACATGCGCGTGGCGGTGAACCTTTCCGTGCATCAGCTGCGCGAGGTCTCCCTGGTCGACTCGGTCGAGGAAGCGCTCCGGCGGCACGGCCTGCTCGGTTCGCAGCTGATCTGCGAGATCACGGAGTCGGTCGCGATCCAGGAGCGCGAGATCACCACCCGGATCTTCGAGGGCCTGGCCCGCATCGGCGTCCACCTGTCGATCGACGACTTCGGCACCGGCTACTCGAGCCTCAGCCAATTGCGCGACCTGCCGGCACGGCAGCTGAAGATCGACCGCAGCTTCGTCAAGGACATCGAGGGCAAGGAGGACGCGCGCGCCGTGGTCGAGGCCGTCATCAAGCTGGCCCATGCCCTGCGGCTCACGGTCGTGGCCGAAGGCGTCGAGACGCAGGGACAGCGCGACGTCCTGCTGGACCTCGGCTGCGACGAGTTGCAAGGCTACTTCTATGCGCGGCCGATGCGGGCGTCGGCGGTGCTGGGCTGGACGCTGGACGCGTCCTCGGCACTCACGCCGGCCTCGTAGCCGCGCCGGACGCGCCGGACGCGCCGCGCCAGGCTCAGCCCCGCGCGTGCGCCGCGTCCAGGCACTGCGCGAACAACTGCGCGGCCCGCGACGGCTGCGGTGCCCGGCGCACGATGGACACGAACCTGCAGCTGTAGCGGAAACGGTCCGGCCGCACCGCCCGCACCTGCCCTCGGCGTTCGAAGGCCTCGGCATAGTGGTCGGGCAGGAAACCCAGGAATCGCCCGGACAGGATCAGCGTGGCGATCGCCTCCTGGTCGAAGCCGGTCGCCGTGCGAACCAGGCGCGCCTGGTGGCTCAGGTCCATGTTGGGCGAGTGATAGCCGAGCCCGGCGAAGGCGTGCCCCTTGAGGCGCGCCCAGGTGAGCGCGCCCTGCGGGGCGTCGAACAGCGGATGGCCGGCACCGCAATAGAGCAGCATCTGCTCGCCGAACAGGTCGGTGTAGGAGAGACTGGTGGAGCTGCGGTGGGCCGGGATCACGCCGACGTGGAAGCTGCCGTCGATGATGCCGCGCTCGATCGCGTTGAGGGTCGCCACGTGCATGCTCAGGCTGACGTCCGGCGCCCGGTCGTTGAACAGCGCGATGGCCTCGCCGATGCGCGCCTGCGGGTTGGTGGCGGTCTTGTCGAACACCGCCACCTCGAGCCGGCCGCCCATGCGCTGGTGGATGTCATCGATGCTCTCGCGGAAGGCATCGACCGACGCCAGCAGGCGCAGGGTCTCGCGGTAGACGCGCTCGCCTTCGGGCGAGACCGCGAAGCCGCCGCGACCGCGCCGGCACAGCACCACCCCGAGCCGCGTTTCCAGGTCCTTGACGTGTCGGCTGACGGTGGAGGTCCCGATGTTGAGCTCGAGTTCGGCGGCCGCCATGCCGCCGCACTCGACCACGCTCTTGAAGACCCGCAGCAAACGCAGGTCCATGTCGCTGATCTGGCCCAGCACGGCCTTCGATTTCGCGCCCTTCGTTACTTTCATGATTCGTCAAGTGAACATTGATATCGGTTTCTTTTTCCAAGTATGAAGGATGCCAACAATGATCGCCACCGCAACACAACGCCCGCCTGCCCCGCGGGAAGATCCCATGACCGTCCTGACCTCTTCTTCGCCGGCGCCTGCCGTGCGCACCGATGCCGCCTGGCTCGACGCCCACTGGATGCCGTTCACCGCCAACCGGCAGTTCAAGGCCGACCCGCGGATGATCGTGGAAGCCCGCGGCGCCTACTTCACCGACGGCGACGGCCGCAAGATCTTCGACGGCCTGTCCGGCCTGTGGTGCTCCGGGCTCGGCCATGGCCGGCCCGAGATCACCGAGGCGGTGAGCCGGCAGATCGCCAGGCTCGACTACGCGCCGGCCTTCCAGCACGCCCATCCGCTGTCCTTCGAGCTCGCCAACAGGCTCAAGGAACTGACGCCCGCGGGCCTCGACTACGTGTTCTTCACCGGCTCGGGCTCGGAAGCGGCCGACACCTCGCTCAAGATGGCGCGCGCCTACTGGCGGGCCAAGGGCCAGGCGAGCAAGACGCGCCTGATCGGGCGCGAGAAGGGCTACCACGGCGTCAACTTCGGCGGCATCTCGGTCGGCGGCATCGGCGGCAACCGCAAGACCTTCGGCCAGGGCGTCGAGGCCGACCACCTGCCGCACACGCAGCTGGCCGACAACGCGTTCAGCCGCGGCATGCCGGCCCACGGCGCGGCACTGGCCGACCGGCTGCTCGACCTGATCGCGCTGCACGACGCCTCGAACATCGCCGCGGTGATCGTCGAGCCCTTCTCCGGCTCGGCCGGCGTCGTGGTGCCGCCGCAGGGCTACCTGCAGCGCCTGCGCGAGATCTGCACCGCCCACAACATCCTGCTGATCTTCGACGAGGTCATCACCGGCTTCGGCCGCTGCGGCGCCATGACCGGCGCCGACGCCTTCGGTGTCCTGCCCGACATCATGAACGTCGCCAAGCAGGTCACCAACGGGGCCCAGCCGCTCGGCGCCGTGATCGCGAGCAAGGACATCTACGACACCTTCATGGCAGCCGGCGGCCCGGACTACATGCTCGAGTTCCCGCACGGCTACACCTACTCGGCCCATCCGGTGGCCTGCGCCGCGGGCATTGCCGCCCTCGACGCGCTGCAGAAGGACGGGCTGGTGGAGCGGGTCGCTTCGCTGGCGCCCTTCTTCGAGGCGGCGGTCCACAGCCTGAAGGGCGCACGGCACGTGGTCGACATCCGCAACTACGGCCTGGCCGCCGGGCTCACGCTCGCGGCGCTGCCCGGCGAGCCGGCACGCCGCCCCTACGAAGTCGCCATGGCCTGCTGGCGCAAGGGCTTCTATGTGCGCTACGGCGGCGACACGATCCAGCTCGCCCCGCCCTTCATCGTCGAGAAAGCGGAGATCGAGCGCTTGGTCAACGCGCTCGGCRAGGCGCTGGCCGAGACCGCCTGAGCCTCGGCTCGGCAGGGCCCGGCGCCCTCACTCCTTCGCCGTCGCCGCGTCGCCGACCCAGCTGGCCGAGCGGCCGATGCTCTCGAGCAGGTGCTCCGTGAAGGCCCGCACCTTGACGCTGGCGCGCGGCGCGGCGCGCACCAGGAAGATGCCGCTCGCCTCCTGGCGCGGCGCGCCTTCGAGGTCGAGCTCGACGATGCGGCCGGCCGCCAGGTCTTCGCCGATCGCCCAGTTGGGCATCAGCGCGATGCCCAGGCCCTGCGCGGCGCACATGCGGCGGGCGTCGCAGTCGTTGCTCTCGAGCGCGAACTGCGGCGGACGGCTCCAGTCGAAGCCTTCGAGCTCGCGCCAGCCGCGCGCGCCGGTGCTGTGCTGGCGGTCGATCAGCCGATGCTGCGCCAGGTCGGCGAAGCGCCGCGGATGGCCGTGGCGCTGCAGGTAGGCCGGCGAGGCGCCCATGATGTAGCGCTGGCTGCCGATGCGCTGGCAGATCAGGCTGCTGTCGGGCTGGTCGCCGATCCGGATCACGAGATCGAAGCGCTCGAGCACCGGGTCGACCACGCGCTCGGTGAGCTCGAGTTCGACGTTCAGCGCCGGATGCTTGTCGAACAGCGAACCCAGGTGCGGCGCCACGTGGCGGCGGCCGAAGGCCGGCACGCAACTCACGCGCAGCAGGCCCTGCACGCTGCCGTCGAGCGAGACCACCTCGCTGCGCGCATCGCTCATGTCGTGCAGGATCTTCACGGCGCGCTCGAACAGCAGCGTGCCGGCCTCGGTCATCACCAGGGCCCGGGTCGAGCGCGTGAACAAGGGCACCTTGAGGTCCTGTTCCAGCGCATCGATCTGGCGCGCCACCGACGAGGCGACCAGGCCCTTGCGCCGGGCCACGGCCGAGAAGCTCTTCGCCTGCGCCACGTCGACGAACATGGAGAGGCTTTCGGCAAAGCGGATCGATTCCATTTGTGCAAACAACGCAAAGGCATTTGGCCCTGACGCCGGATTCCCATGACGAGGCGCAAAGGATAGCATCGACTCGCGCCACAAGCACCAGCATCAGCACCAGGATCCGAACCATGTTCGAGCAAGAGACAACACCCCTTCCCGCTCGCCTTCCCCTGCCCGTCTCCCGTCGCCGCGCGATCGGCTGCAGCCTGGCGCTCGGCCTGACGCTGGCCGCGGCCGGCCCCGTCGCGGCGGACACCTACCCCTCGCGGCTGGTCACGGTGATCGTGCCCTTCGCCGCCGGCGGCACGGTCGACAAGGTGGCCCGTCAGATCCAGGAGCCGCTGCGGGCACGGCTCGGGCAGCAGCTGCTGATCGACAACCGCGGCGGCGCCGGCGGCACCATCGGCATGGCGGCACTGGCCAAGAGCGCGCCCGACGGCTACACGGTCGCGCTGGTGTTCGACTCCTACGCGACCGAGCAGCACATCTATCCGAAGCTGCCCTACGCGACGCTGCGCGACTTCGCCGGCGTGAGCTACGTGGCGCGCTCGCCGATGGTGCTGGTGGTGCCGGCCGGCTCGCCCTACAAGACCCTGAAGGACTACGTGGCCGCCGCCAAGGTCAAGGGCGCGGTGTCGTACGCCTCGGTCGGCGCCGGCAGCTCGAACCACCTGGCGGCCGAGCTGTTCCACGAGACCGCGGGCAGCCAGGGTTTGCACGTGCCCTTCAAGGGCGGCGGCCCGGCTCTGACGGACCTCATGGGCGGACACGTCGACTCGATGATCGCCAGCCTGCCGCTGGTGCTGCAGCAGGTGCAGAGCGGCAAGTTGCGCGCGCTCGCGGTGACGTCGCCGAAGCGCAACGCCGCCCTGCCCGAGGTGCCGGCGGTGGCCGAGACCTACAAGGGCTTCGAGGTCTATTCCTGGGTCGGGATGGTGGCACCGGCGAAGACACCCGCGCCGGTGCTCGACAGGCTGTCCGCCGACATGACCGCCACCCTGCGCGACCCCGAGGTCGCCCGGCGCCTGTCGGACGGCGGTTTCGAGGTGGTCGCAGGCGACCGCAAGGCGACGGACCAGCTGATCCGCAGCGAGAGCGAGCGCTGGGGCCGGCTGATCCTGGCCCGCAAGATCGTCGCCGAATGAGCATGGACACCGAACCGGGCGGCATCCAGTCCTTCAGCTTCGAGAGCCGCGCGCAGCGGGTCCTGTTCGGGCACGGCAGCCTGTCGAAGGTCGCCGGCGAGATCGAGCGGATGGGGGTCGGCAAGGCGCTGGTGCTGTGCACGCCACCGCAGCGCGCCCAGGCCGAACGGGTGGCCGACCTGCTCGGCGCCCGTGCCGCAGGCATCTTCGACGGTGCGGTGATGCACGTGCCGATCGAGAGCGCACGGGCGGCGCGGGAGGCCGCCGCGCGCCTCGGCGCCGACGGCGCGGTGGCGATCGGCGGCGGCTCGACCATCGGCCTCGGCAAGGCCATCGCGCTCGATTCGGGCCTGCCGATCCTGGCCATCCCGACCACCTACGCGGGCTCGGAGATGACGCCGATCTACGGCATCACCGAGAACGGACTCAAGCGCACCGGCAAAGACCCCCGCGTCTTGCCGCGTACCGTGATCTACGACCCCGCCCTGACGCTCGGCCTGCCGGTCGGCCTGTCGGTGGTCAGCGGGATCAACGCCATCGCGCATGCGGCCGAGGGGCTCTATTCGGCGGACGGCAACCCGGTCTGCGAACTGATGGCGGTCGAGGGCATCGCGGCGCTGGGCCGCGCCCTGCCCGGCATCCATGCGGACCCGGCCGACACCCTGGCGCGCAGCGACGCGCTCTACGGCGCCTGGCTCTGCGGCACGGTGCTCGGCAGCGTCGGCATGGCGCTGCACCACAAGCTGTGCCACACGCTGGGCGGCAGTTTCAACCTGCCGCATGCCGAGACCCACACCATCGTGCTGCCGCATGCGCTGGCCTACAACGCCGCAGCCGCGCCCGGCGCAATGCGGCGCATCGCCGGCGCGCTCGGTGCCGCCAGCGCCCCGCAGGCGGTCCACGAACTGGCGCTGCGCAACGGCGCGCCGACGGCGCTGAAACAGATCGGCATGCGCGAGGAGGACCTGGACCCCGCCTGCGCGCTGGCGTTGCAAAATGCGTACGCCAATCCACGGCCGATCGAGGCGCGCGCCCTGCGGCAGTTGCTGCAGGATGCCTTCGACGGCGTGGCCCCCAGAACTTGATCCGCCTGCCACCCAAGGTTCCTGCCGCATGACCCACGTCGCCGCATTGCCCAGCCCCTTTGCGCGCCAGCTGGCGCAGCAGTACGGACTCGATGACGTGCCGGCGTCGCGGTCGGCCTCGCTGTCGCTCGACATGGCGCGGATGCACTACGCCCAGCCGCATCTCTTCGTGCTGGCGCCGCTGCCGGCCGAGGACGCCTTCGTCGTCAGCGTGGAGCTTGCGCGGGCCGGCGGCAGGCGCTTCTTCCAGGGCAGCGCGCAAACCCAAGTCGGCCTGCTGGAACCCGGTGCGGTCCACATCACCGACCTCGCCGAGCGGCCTTCCGCCTATGTCTGCAGCCCCTTCCATTCGGTGCTGTTCCGCCTGCCGCGTGCCGCGATGGACGCGTTCGCGCGCGAAACCGGCGAGCCCCCGATCGCGGCGCTGCATTGCACGCCCGGCGCGACCGACCCGGTGCTGGCCGGCATTGCGGCGGCGCTGCTGCCATCGCTGGAGCGCCCCGCGGAGGCCTGCCGGCTGTTCCTCGACCACATGGCGCTGGCCCTTTGCGCGCACCTCGCCAGCGCCTACGGCGGCGCCCGCCGGCGGCCCGCGCGTACGGCCGGCCTGGCGCCCTGGCAGGCGCGGCGCGCCAAGGAGCTGCTGGCCGCGAACCTGGCACGCAGCGTGCCGCTGGCGGAGGTCGCCGCCGCGTGCCAGTTGTCGCGCGGCCATTTCAGCAAGGCGTTCAAGGCGACGACCGGCCAGTCCCCGCACACCTGGCTGGTCGAGCGCAGGATCGAGGCGGCGCGCGGCATGCTGCTCGCATCCACGGCTTCGCTGTCGGAGATCGCGATCGCCTGCGGCTTCGCCGACCAGAGCCACCTGACGCGCGTGTTCGGGGCCCGCACCGGCAGCTCGCCGGCATCGTGGCGGCGCCAGCGCCGCGCATGAGCCGCCGGGCCGTTCCCAAGGCGAATGCCGAAGCGCTGCTGCGCGAAGGCTACCCGGTGAGCGGCGCGCCGGGCCGCCCCAAGCAAGCTCGCACCGTCGTGCGAAGCCCGGAGCTTGCCCGGTGAACGGCGCGCGCCTCAGCCCGGCAGGATGTCCGGCAGCAACGGCCGCTGCAGGCGCTTGCGCCACCACTTGAACGCCTCGCCCGTGGCGGCGGCAGGCTTCCAGGCCAGCCAGAAGTCTTCCTCGGGCCGCGACTCGTCCAGCGCCAGCTCGACCAGCTCGCCGCGGGCCAGCGGCCCCCGCACGCAGGCCCGCGGCAGGAAGCCGTGGCCCAGCCCCTCGACCTGGAAGGCGATCTTGGCCGCCATCGACGGCACCGTGATGCGGCGCTGCCCGGCCAGCAGGCCGATGGTCCGGTCGGACATCGAGCGGGCGCCGTCGCCCACCACCACGGCCGTGTGCTCGAGCAGGTCGGCGCGGACCAGCGGCCGCTGCAGCATCGCCAGCGGGTGCGTCGGCGCGACGCAGAACGCGAAGTCGAGGCTGCCCACCGACACCGCCTTGTAGCCGCCGCCGGCCGGCCCGTCGCCGGCGGCGACGATCAGGTCGGCACGGCCGTCGCGCAGCGCTTCCCAGGTGCCGGTCAGGGTCTCGCAGGCGATGCGCAGGCGCGTGCCGCAGTTCAGATCCTCGAAGGCGCGGATGTCGTGGCTGAAGGCCGCGGTCGGAATCAGCGAGTCGTGCACCAGCCGGAGCTCGGATTCGAAGCCGGTGGCGATCTGGCGCATGCGCGATTCCAGGTCGGCGGCGGCGGCCACCAGCCAGCGCCCTTCCTTGAGCATCTCCTGGCCCGCGGCCGTCAGGCTGACGCGCGGGCCCTGGCGCACGAACAGCGCGATGCCCAGCTGCTCCTCGAGCTTGCCGATCGCGTAGGAGATGGTCGAGGGCACCTTGTGCAGGCGCTCGGCCGCCGCCGCGAAGGAGCCGTGGCGGGCGATCGCGTCCACCAGTTCGATGGCCTCGAGGCTGAGCTTCAACATCACGCTTCCTTCGCTTTCAATAGAGGATCGAAATTATCGATCATCAGCGCCGGAATATCTCAACATTGACACCCTTCCGGCCTCGGATACTCCTTGTACTCAATCGTGAATTTAGTCGAACGAAACCTCACAAGGAACGCCCATGATCGAACTTCGCAAGGCAAACCATCGCGGCCTGGCCGACCACGGCTGGCTCCAGTCGCGCCACACCTTCTCTTTCGGCCATTACCACGATCCGAAGCAGCAGGGCTTCTCGGACCTGCTCGTGATCAACGACGACCGGGTCGCGCCGGAACAGGGTTTCGGCACCCATCCGCACCGGGACATGGAAATCATCTCGTACGTGCTCGAAGGCGCGCTCGAGCACCGCGACTCGATGGGCACCGGCTCGGTCATCCGGCCGGGCGACGTGCAGCTGATGAGCGCCGGCACCGGCGTGCGCCACAGCGAGTTCAACCATTCGGCCAGCGAACCGGTGCACTTCCTCCAGATCTGGATCGTGCCCTCGGTCCGCGGCGCGGTGCCGCGCTATCAGCAGGTGCATTTCAGCGCCGCCGAGAAACGCGGCAAGCTGCGCCTGATCGTCTCGCCCGAGAGCGCCGAAGGCTCGCTCTCGGTGCACCAGGACGCCCGCGTGCATGCCGGCCTCTTCGACGGCGGCGAGGCTGCCACGCTGCAGCTCCAGCCCGATCGCTATGCCTACGTGCACGTCGCGCGCGGCAGCATCGAGGTCAACGGCGAACGGCTCGGCCAGGGCGACGGCGCGCGGATCCGCGACGAGCGCACGCTGCGCTTCGCGAAGGCCGACCAGGCCGAAGTGCTGGTGTTCGACCTGCGGCCCCATGAACGGCCCTCGATGTAGGTCGCCGGCGCGGCTCGGCGCTGGCGGGTGGCGGTCCGGCCACAGCGGCGCTTACGCTTTGATGACGCGTCGCCTACAACTTGCCTCATGGCTGCCGATAGATAGGCAGTCATGGACAAGCCACATTCAAGCCGATCCCCCGAGCTGCGGACCCAGCTCCCGAGCGAAAGCGTTCTTCAAGACGACGGGGTGCACATGCTCGTGTCGACGAGAGGCGTGGAAGGCTCGAGGAGCGATGGCATTCTCCTTCGCCGATGTGCCTTCTCGATTGCTGCGCCACTGGGCTGCGCAATCCTGGGTCAGTACAGGCAGCTGTCGGATGGCTTCTGGCACGCCTCCATGTGCAGCAGGGCCCGAAGCGACGGCGCCCTGGGCCCTCCCCAGGTGGGGATCTATGCGACGGAACTCGACGCGCTGGTCAATCTCTGGGCAAACCGTCGGCGCTTCGACCTCGGTATCCGGGTCTGAGGGCCAGGGGCATCTGCCGGCGCACCTTGAACGTCTTCCGGCGTCCCGGCTATGCTGCGGCACTTCACTCCCAATGACCTGCCTTGCCATGCCGCCTCGTCTTGCTGCCCAGGATTTCGACCAGGAACTGCTCATACTCTTCGACGCCTATGTCCATGGCGACCTGGATCGGCGCTCATTCCTGAGGCAGGCCCAGAAATTCGCCAAGGCCGGGATTGCCGCGACGACATTGCTGGCGGCGCTGAGCCCCGACTTCGCGGCCGGACAGCAGGTAACCCCCGCCGATCCGAGGCTCAAGGTCGAGCGGGTGAGCTATCCCTCGCCTTCCGGCAGCGGCACCGTCAACGGCTACCTGGCGCGCCCGGCGAATGCCGGTGCGAAGCCCCTGCCCGCGGTGCTGGTCATTCACGAGAATCGCGGCCTCAATCCACACATCGAGGACATTGCGCGGCGGTTGGCGCTCGATGGCTTCATGGCCTTCGCGCCCGACGCACTCACGCCCCTCGGTGGCTATCCCGGTGACGAGGACAAGGCGCGCGAAGCCTTCGCCAAGCTCGACCAGGCGCATGCCCTCAACGACTTCCTGGCGGCCGCAACCTGGCTGAAATCGCGACCCGATGCCACCGGAAGGATCGGTGCCGTCGGCTTTTGCTACGGTGGCGGCATGGTCCACCAGCTTGCGATCAGGCTGCCGGAGCTCCACGCGGGCGTCCCTTTCTACGGCAACACGCCTGCGCCCGCGGAAGCGGCCAAGGTCAAGGCACCGCTGCTCGTCCAGCGTGCCGAGATCGACGACCGGATCAATGCGGCATGGCCCGCCTACGAAACGGCCCTGCGTTCCGCCGGCGTGCGCTTCACGGCCTATCAGTATCCCGGTACCCAGCACGGCTTCAACAACGACACCACGCCGCGCTACGATGCGGCGGCCGCCCAGCTGGCCTGGTCGCGTACGGTTGCGTTCCTGAAGACGCAACTGGCAGGCGACTAGCGCCATCGGCGCTCTTTACGGGCATGCGAATCCACGAACTGAAACGACGGCTCCGGGACGCCGGAGCGGGTCCCCTCCACGAGCACCGGATCCTTCGGCTGTGGTCCCATGCGCTGCCCCGGGACAGCGGCAGGCGTCGACCCGAGAGCTTCTTTCCGTCGTCGCTGCTGGCCGCCCTGCCGTCCATCGAAGCCGAGCTCGCCGGACTGGCGCGCATCCACGCGGTCCATCCCGGCGCCGATGGTTCCGAGCGGCTGCTCGTCGCCCTGGCGGACGGCCAGACCGTCGAGAGCGTGTTGCTGCCCCGGGACGGTCTCTGCGTCTCGTCGCAACTCGGGTGTGCCGTCGGATGCCATTTCTGCATGACGGGTCGCGACGGATTGCTGCGCCAACTGGGAAGCGCCGAGATCATTGCCCAGGTCGCCCTCGCGCGCATGCGACGGCCGGTGCGCAAGGTGGTCTTCATGGGCATGGGCGAACCGGCCCACAACCTCGACAACGTGATGGAGGCGATCGACCTGCTCGGCACGGCGGGCGGCATCGGCCACAAGAACCTGGTGTTCTCCACCGTGGGCGATCCACGCGCGTTCGAGCGACTGCACCAGCAAAGCGTCAGGCCCGCGCTGGCACTCTCGTTGCACACGACCAAGGCCGAGCTGCGCAGGAGACTCCTTCCGCGCGCGCCGAACATGACGCCCGATGAACTGGTCGCCGCCTGCGAACGCTATGCCCGGGCGACCGGCTACCCGATTCAGTACCAGTGGACGCTGCTGGAAGGTGTCAACGATGGGGAAGACGAGATCGAAGGCATCGTCCGCCTCCTCTCCGGCAAGTACGGCGTGCTGAACATGATCCCCTTCAACGCGGTGGATGGCGCGGCGTTCAGTCGCCCGTCATGGGAGCGCTGCAAAGAGATTGCTGCCACGCTGCACCGGCGGGGCATCCTCGCGAAGCTGCGCTATTCCGCCGGCCAGGATGTCGACGGCGGGTGCGGTCAGTTGAGGGCGCGCGCAGCCGAAGTACCCGTGCTGCTCCGAAGGGCCCAAGACGGGCGTCGGGCACCCGCAGCCGGCGCATAGAACGCTGCAGATGCGGGGCAGCCGCACTACAGTGCCGGCATGACGCCCGTCCAAAAGCATCTGATCGTCCACGGCCTCGTGCAGGGCGTGGGTTACCGTTGGTCGATGGCGCAAGCCGCCGAGGCGCTGGGCGTGCGCGGTTGGGTGCGAAATCGCCGCGACGGCACGGTGGAGGCCCTTGCCATCGGCGATGTCCCGGCGGTAGAGGCGCTGGTGGCGTGGGCACACCGCGGCCCGCCGCAGGCGCGAGTTGAACGCGTGGAGGTTCTGGAGATGCATGGACATGCGCATGCACCCGAAGGATTCGAGCAGCGCGCGACGACTTAGCGCCACGCACGAGATCGGCTCAAGACCCCAGTGGACAGACTCACCTTCGTTCTCCAGACCTACTTGCGCGCAAGCGGGATCTGCAGGTTGGTCGGCCTGTTCTCTTCCTTGTCGAACCCGCGACCGTCCACGTTGCGCGCGCCCCAGAACAGCATGTCGTGGCTCAGGTAGACGAGATCGAATTCCATGAAGTTCTTCCCTTCGGTCAACCCGAACGGGGGAAACGCCTTGCCGAACACACTTTGCGTGTCGTTGACTTGCCACTTTCCGTAGCCAGTGGCGGCCACCTGATTCAGCAGATCGGCAAACCCCTGGATCTGCGGCGCGACCTCGTATCCCTCGTCAGCGACGAAGTCCACCTTTTGCGCCCCTGGAGCGATCGCGTGAGGGCCGCGCCAGATCATGTGACCCCGGATGGCGATTCGGGCGATGGGCACCGCACCGTTCGGGTCTGCCGAATTGACGATGTTCAGCTCGAATCGATCCCCGGCCAAGTACTTGAATTCACGCTTCAGATAGAACGGCTTCAGCGTGCCGTCGGGATTCTTGCTGGCGCTCGGGCGGACCTCCGGGGCGATGCTGACCCAATCACCAACGAGGGCCTCCTTGATCTGTTCCACATTCATGACGGTCCGTCCTTCGGGTTTGCGGGAGGGCGAGTCGGTCGCGGACGCACAGGCTGCGAGCGTCAACGCCGGCACGAGCGCCAAGAGGCGCGAAATGTGTCGTGTCCACATCTGGAAAGAGTCCTCGCCTGACAAGGTGCGCAAATTGTGAAGCGCGAGCGCCCTGCTCCGTTAGCCCAAATCGGCAAAGCGACACGGCGTCCCGGTCGAGGGCCTGTTCACACTATTTCCGCGATCCCCGGAAATAGTGTAAACAGGCCCTTGGCTATTCTTCGACTGCAGCGCCGCCACCGAACACCGCATGACACTCAAACTGGACGTATTCGACGACTTCCACGTGCATGGCGCCTCGGCGCCGGAGTGGAATCAACGCTATTTGCAGGTATCGCCGGGGGCCATGCACAGTTCGCTCGCCGAGCTGACGACGGACAGCATCCATGTCTTTCGCAAGTGGATGAGTGAGCGGGTGATTCAACAGGGCTGTCTGCCCAACGGCAAGATCTGCTTCGCGATCCCACTTGGGAAGCTCGCTGGAACGCCCCGAATGCAAGGGCACGAAATGCACGAGGACAGCGTCGTCGTTCTTCGCGGCGGCGACGAGTTCACGCTTCAACGGCCGAAAGGGATGGAACTGATGGCGGTGACGTTCGAGCTCGACGAATTTCGTCGCCTGTCTGACGAACGGCCGTGGGCACCGGGCGCCCGGGCGCTACTGTCCCGCTCCGTGCTGCGAGCCCCGGGTCGCGCGATGCAGCGATTGCGGCACGACCTGCTTTCGTTGTTCGATGAGACGACGACAACCGATCCATGCAAGTCGGAAGCGATCAACGACCAGTCAGTGTCTCGCGGCGTGTTCGAAGCGCTTTGCGAACTGTTCGATGGCGCCGCCGACGCGAGGCAGCCCGTCGGGAGCGCTTCGGCCAGTTTCATCGTCGCGCAATGCCATCGGATGGTGGCAGGCAGCGGGGATTCCCCGCCTGGCGTAGAGGAACTGTGCCTGCGCCTTCGCACGAGCCGGCGCACCTTGCAGAACAGCTTCAGGCAGGTCGCCGACGCGACGCCTGTGCACTATCTGCGCTGTGTGAGGCTGAACGCCGTGCGTCGGCAGTTGATGTCGACACGAGCGGTAGACCTGAGCATTGCGCAGGCGGCCGCAGACAGAGGATTCAGCCATCTGAGCCACTTTGCTCAACGGTACAAGGCGCTGTTCGGAGAATTGCCGTCACAGACGATGCGAGGCCGCACCTGCGCCAGTTCGCAGGACGGCGACGGGCAGAGCCGCAAGGCGTGAGCGGCCCGGCGAAGCTGCGCCGCTTCCACCGCGCGCAGCGCCCGGCTTCGCCCCTCAATCAATGGCGACCTTCGCATCCTTGACCAGCTTTGCGTACCTGGTCGTGTCGTCCTTGATCTGCGCGGCCATCTGATCGGGGGTGTCGCCCACGGGTTCGGCGCCGATCTCTTCCATGCGCTTCCTGAACTCGGGCGACTGGATGATCTTCACCATCTCGGCGTTGAGCCTGGCGACCACCTCCTTGGGCGTTCCCACCGGCGCCAGGATGCCGAACCATGTCCCCTGGTTGAAGTCCTTCATGCCCGCCTCGGCCAAGGTGGGCACATCAGGCAGCGTGCTCGACCGCTTGGCCGTGGTGACGGCCAAGGCACGCAGCTTGCCGCCCTTGATGTGCTGCACCAGCGGCGTCAGCGTATCGAAGGACATGTCGACCTGCCCGCCGAGCAGGTCGGTGGTCAGCGGTGCGCTGCCCTTGTAGGGGACGTGCAGGAGTTCGACGCCGGCAGTGCCGGAAAACTGCGTGCCGATCAGGTGCTGCACCGTGCCGTTGCCGTTCGAGCCATACGACAGCTTTCCCGGCGAAGCCTTGGCGAGCGCCACAAGGCTCTTGACGTCGGTCGCCGGGGACTTGGCGTTGACCACCAGCACGTTGGGCACCAGGGCCACGGTGGTGATCGGCGCGAAGCTCTTCTCGAAGTCGTAAGGCAGCTTCTTGTACACGCTGGTGGCGATCGTGTGGTGCACGGCCCCCATGAGAAGCGTGTAGCCGTCCGGTTTGGCCTTGGCGACATAGTCGGCGCCGACCGTCGCCCCGGCGCCCGGCTTGCTCTCCACGATCACCGGCTGACCGATGCTCTGCGACAGCGGCGTGGTGATCGCGCGCGCCAGCGCGTCCGAGCTTCCGCCCGGCGGGAACGGCACGACCAAGGTGATGGGCTTGGCAGGGTAGGCCTGCGCCGCAGCGAGCGAGGCAGCGAAGCCGAGGGCGATCGCCGTCGAGGCGATGCGGGGCCGGAATGTCGAAGTCTTCACGGTTGTCTCCTTGTGGGTGTGACGCGACTGGCACGATCAGGAATTCCTGCATGTCGACGTTGTTGTCCGCATGCCCACCGCCGTTGATGATGTTCATCATGGGCAGCGGCAACACCGGCCTGCGATCGCGGCCGCTGCGTGCGGGCGGGGGACGGCGGCCCTCAGGCCGCCTTGCGCTGGGCGCCGCCGGTGACTTGGTCGCACACCGCCCTGGTGACCTGTGCAGTCGTGGCGGTGCCGCCCAGGTCGCGGGTGTGGAGCGAGGTGTCGGCCGTCACGGCCTCGACTGCCTGCATGACGCGCTTGGCGGCTTCGGTCTCGCCCAGGTGCTGCAGCAGCATGACGACCGACCAGAAGGTGCCGACCGGGTTGGCCAGGCCCTTGCCCATGATGTCGAAGGCAGAGCCGTGGATCGGCTCGAACATCGACGGGTAGCGGTGCTCGGGATCGATGTTGCCGGTGGGGGCGATGCCGAGGCTGCCTGCCAGTGCGGCGGCCAGGTCGCTCAGGATGTCGGCATGCAGGTTGGTCGCCACGATGGTGTCCAGCGAAGCCGGCCGGTTGATCATGCGCGCGGTCGAGGCGTCGACCAGTTCCTTGTCCCAGGTCACGTCCGGGAACTCCTTGGAGATCTGCAGCGCGATCTCGTCCCACATCACCATCGCGTGGCGCTGGGCGTTGCTCTTCGTGATGACGGTCAGCAGCTTGCGGGGACGCGACTGGGCCAGCTTGAAGGCGAAGCGCATGATGCGCTCGACGCCGGCGCGGGTCATCATCGAGACGTCCGTGGCCGCTTCGATCGGGTGGCCCTGGTGCACGCGGCCGCCGACGCCGGAGTATTCGCCTTCGGAGTTCTCGCGAACGATGACCCAGTTCAGGTCATCCGGGCCGCAGCGCTTCAGCGGGGCGTCGATGCCCGGCAGGATGCGCGTGGGGCGGACGTTGGCGTACTGGTCGAAGCCCTGGCAGATCTTCAGGCGCAGGCCCCAGAGGGTGATGTGGTCGGGGATGTGCGGGTCGCCGGCCGAGCCGAACAGGATCGCGTCCTTGTCGCGCAGGGCGTCGAGGCCGTCGTCCGGCATCATCACGCCGTGCTCGCGGAAGTAGTCGCCGCCCCAGTCGAAGTTCTCGAACTGGAACTTGAAGCTGCTGCTTGTCGAAGCCAGCGCCTCCAGCACTTGCTGGCCGGCCGGCACGACTTCCTTGCCGATGCCATCGCCGGGGATGGTTGCGATCTTGTATGTCTTCATGGTGTGTTTCCGTGGGTGGTGGGTGGGTGCAGTGAATGTAGAAAATCGACGGCCTGCCGGCTCGGCGCTAAAGTGAATCCATTGTTAACTTGAGTTCAACAGTGGAGCCGCCATGACCAACGCCATCCTGCCGGCCGATCTGGGCTTCTTTTCGACGCTGGCGAGCGCTGGAAGCCTGAGCGCAGCCGCGCGCGAGCTCGGCGTCACCACCCCTGCCGTGAGCAAGCACCTGGCCTTGATGGAGTCGAGGGTCGGGGTCTTGCTGGTCAATCGGTCGACGCGCCGCATGAGCCTGACGCCTGAAGGCGAGCTGTACCTGGAGCATGCCCGCCGGATCCTTGGCGAGATCGACGGGATGGAGGAGCTTCTCGGGGTTTCGAAGGCGAGGCCCAAGGGCCTGCTGCGGGTGAATGCGACGCTGGGCTTTGGCCGCAGCCACGTGGCGCCGCTGATCTCGAGCTTCGTTCGCAAGTACCCCGAAGTCGAGGTTCAGCTGCAACTCTCCGTCAACCCGCCCGCTCCGACCGAGGATCTGTTCGACGTCTGCGTGCGCTTCGGCGCTCCACCGGACAGTCGGGTGATCGCCAGGCACATCGCGGCCAACCGGCGCCTGCTGTGCGCGGCGCCGGCCTACCTGGCGAAGCACGGAATCCCGAAGGTCCCCAGCGATCTGGTCAAGCACAACTGCATCGGGATCCGCCAAGGCGAGGAGGCTTACGGTGTCTGGCGCCTTGCCAGCGGGAGGGGCCGGAATGCGAGCCACGAAGCGGTGAAGACGCGGGGAAACCTGAGCACCAACGACGGCGAGATCGCGGTGAACTGGGCCCTTGATGGCCATGGCATCCTGATGCGGGCCGAGTGGGACATCGAACGCTACCTTCGCAACGGCCGTCTGGTGCACGTGCTGCCGCAGTACTTCACGCCGGACGCCGACATCTACGCGGTGTATCCGCAACGGCACCAGCTTGCGGCCCGGGTGCGGGCCTTCGTGGATTTCCTGGCGCTGTCGTTCACGCAGCGGGCGGCGTCGGCGGCCTCCCGCCCATAGCCAGACTCACAGCACCGCGGCCGTCCTGGCGGACCGTGGTGGGTTTCAGTCCAGCG
Organism: Variovorax sp. P1_H2; assembly: GCF_056405295.1. Taxonomy (NCBI): domain Bacteria; kingdom Pseudomonadati; phylum Pseudomonadota; class Betaproteobacteria; order Burkholderiales; family Comamonadaceae; genus Variovorax; species Variovorax sp. P1_H2. The sequence goes on from NZ_JBFUCJ010000019.1 coordinate 45,185, forward strand.
CCAGGAAATGGTGGACCACCGGCGCCTCGGGCCCGATGTGGAAGCGCACCGCCTCGTGCTGCAGGTCGGCATCGGCCTTCGACACGCGCTGGTGCTGGCGCAGGTGCTCGGCCCACGACTCGACCAGGAACCACTCCATCAGGCGCTCGGGCTCGTGGGTGTGCTCGGTGATGCCCCAGGCGTAGGCGCCGTCGCGCCGGCGTTCCAGCGATAGGGCCTTCAGCGCCTGCAGGAAGGCCGGCCGGTCTTCCTTGCGGATGCGGTATTCGATCTGCACCATGACCGGCCCGCGGTCGTTCGCGACCGGCTCGTCGAGCAAGGGTTCGGGCCAGTGGTTGGAGGCCTGCAGGTCGGCCTCGCCGGTCGGCAGCCGGATGCGATGGAATGCGAAGGCCACTGCCGTCAACCCGGCGGCACCGACCAGCAAGGTGACCGGCACGCCGATCGTCTGCGCCACCAGCCCCCAGCCCAGACTGCCCGCGGCCATGGCGCCGTTGAAGACGGTCAGGTAGATCGCCAGGCCCCGGCCGCGCACCCAGTTCGGCAGCACCCCCTGGGCCACGCCGTTGAGCGTGGTGAGCGCGATGATCCAGCCGCTGCCCAGCAGCAGCATGAGCAGGACCGCCAGCCATTGCGGCGGTGCGCTCGCGAGCACCGCCATCACCAGCGCCGACAGCAGCGATGCGAGCAGCACCAGGCCGTCGGCGTCGAGCTTGGTGCGCAGCCTGGGCAGCAGCAAGGCACCGAGGATCGCCCCGACGCCGACCGCGCCCAGCATCAGGCCGTAGAAGCCGGCCGTGCCGCCCAGCATCCGGCGCGCCACCAGCGGCAGCAAGGCCCAGACCGAGCTTGCGAAAAGGAAGAACACGGCCGCGCGCAGCAGCACCACGTGCAGCTCGCGGCTGGCGCGGGCGTAGCGCAGGCCGGCCCGGAAGGCGCCGAAGAACTGCTCCGTCAGGCCGCTGTCGGGCGTCGGCGGCCGCTTCCACCACAGCAGCGCCGCAATCACGAACACGTAGCTCAGCACATCGGCGCCGTAGGCCGTGGCGGCGCCGAAACTCGCCAGCAGCAGGCCGCCGGCGGCCGGGCCGATGGCGCGCGCGATGTTGATGCCGAGCGAATTCAGCGCCACCGCGTTCTTGAGGTCGGCGCGCGGCACCAGTTCGGGCACGATCGACTGCCAGGTCGGCCCCATCAGCGCGGCGCCGATGCCGCCGACGAAAGTCAGCGCGATCAGGTATTCGACCGTCAGCGCCTTGGTGCTCGCGAGCAGCAGCAGCGTGCCGCTGACCGCGGCCAGCGCGAACTGGATGAAGATCAGGAAGCGGCGCCGGTCGAGGATGTCCGACAGCACGCCGGCCGGAATCGCCAGCAGGAAGATCGGCAGCGTGGCGGCGGTCTGCACCAAGGCCACCGCGGTCGGGCTGGCCGACAGCTCGGTGACCATCCAGGCGCTGGCGACGTCGCGCATGAAGCTGCCGACGTTGCCCAGCACGGTGGCTGCCCACAGCACCGCGAACACGGGCTGGCGCAGCGGTGCGAAGCTGCCGCTCGTGGCGGCAGCGGCAGAGGCCGGGGTCGATGGGTCAGTGCGCATCGGGTGCCCGCAGATCATGCCAGGCGACCAGCAGGAAGCCGCCGACGAGCCCCCAGTGTTCGAAGAAGGCATTGGCCGCCATGAAGCGATCGGGCGGCCCGAGCTCCCAGAAACGGTTGGCCACGAAGGTGGCCATGAGCGTGAAACCGGCCAGCCCCAGCGCGCCGAGCCAGCGGTGGAAGCCGGTCAGGATCATCAGCGAGGCGCCGAACTCGAAGGCGATGACGGCCACGGCCAGCGGCGCCGCCGGCGCGAGGCCGAAGTGCTGCATCTCGGCGATCGCCGACGCGAAGTCGGTGGCTTTGTCGAAGGCGCCCTGCAGGTAGGCTGCGCACAGCAACAACAGCGCGAGCCAGTGCACGGCCCGCACGGTGAAGAGACGGCGAAGCGCCTGCATCCTCAAACCGCCCAGCAGGCGCAGCCGAGCGCGCCCCAGAAGCTCTGGAGGTCGGCCACGGGCAGCCGGCTGCTCCAGGCCGTGGCATGCCGATGGCCGTGCACGTTGCAGTCGTTGGCGCAGCCACAGGCCTGGGCCGCCTGGCGCAGCGTGGCCTGCAGCGGCGCGCCCTCGGCATCGCCCCAGCCCGCGTAGCCGCCGAAGCGGCGCACCGGCGACCAGTCCGGCATCGCCGGCGGCGGCGCGCCGTCATCGTGCACCGCGAAGTCGCCGGCACCGTAGACCACCTTGCCGCCCACCACCGTGAGCAGCGCCGTGGTGTCGGCGATCTCGGACTCGGGGCAGGCGAAGAAGTCGCGGTCGGGCACGATCAGGTCGGCCAGCTGCCCGGCCTCGATCCGGCCCTTCTTGCCGACCTCGTTGGAGAACCAGGTCACGTGCTCGGTCCACATGCGCAGCGCCGCCTCGCGGTCCAGGCAGTTGCGCTGCGGCGTGATCTGCAGGCCGCCGACGGTCTTGCCCGTGACCAGCCACGACAGCGACACCCAGGGGTTGTAGGAAGCCACCCGCGTGGCGTCGGTGCCGGCCGAGACCTTCACGCCCTTCTCGAGCATGCGCTTGACCGGCGGCGTCGCCTCGGCCGCCGCCGCGCCGTAGCGCTCGACGAAGTATTCGCCCTGGTAGGCCATGCGGTGCTGCACCGCGATGCCGCCGCCGAGCGCCGCGATGCGGTCGATCGACTTCTCGGAGATGGTCTCGCAGTGGTCGAAGAACCAGTTCAGCCCGGCCAGCGGCGTGTCGCGGTTCACCTTCTCGAAGACGTCGAGCGCACGCTCGATGGTCTCGTCGTAGGTGGCGTGCATGCGCCATGGCCAGCGGTTCTGCACCAGCACGCGCACCACCTCCTCGAGATCGCCCTCCATCTCGGGCCCCATGTCGGGACGCGGCTGGCGGAAGTCCTCGAAGTCGGCGGCCGAGAACACCAGCATCTCGCCGGCGCCGTTGTGGCGGAAGTAGTCGTCGCCCTGCTTGTAGTTGGACATTGCGGTCCAGTTCAGGAAGTCCTGCTTCTCCTGCTTGGGCTTCTGCGTGAACAGGTTGTAGGCCAGCCGAATGGTCAGTTGGCCGGCGTCGGCCAGCTGCTGGATGACCTGGTAGTCCTCGGGGAAGTTCTGGAAGCCGCCGCCGGCGTCGATGGCGCCGGTGACGCCGAGCCGGTTGAGCTCGCGCATGAAGTGGCGCGTCGAGTTGAGCTGGTAGTCGAAGGGCAGCTTCGGCCCCTTGGCCAGCGTCGCATACAGGATGCTCGCGTTCGGCTTGGCCAGCAGCAGCCCGGTCGGGTTGCCGGCGCTGTCGCGCACGATCTCGCCGCCCGGCGGCGCCGGCGTCTCGCGCGTGTAGCCGACCGCGCGCAGGGCCGCGCCGTTGAGCAGGGCGCGGTCGTACAGGTGCAGCAGGAACACCGGCGTGTCGGGCGCCACGGCATTGAGCTCGTCGAGGGTCGGCAGCCGCTTCTCGGCGAACTGGTGCTCGCTGAAGCCGCCCACCACGCGCACCCATTGCGGCGCCGGCGTGATCGCTACCTGGCGCTTGAGCATGCCCATCGCGTCGGCCAGGCTGCGCACGCCGTCCCAGCGCAGTTCGAGGTTGAAGTTGAGGCCGCCGCGGATGATGTGCAGGTGGTTGTCGATCAAGCCCGGCAGCACCGGCCGGCCCTGGAGGTCGATCACGCGGGTCGCGGGGCCGGCCAGCGGCAGGACGTCCTCGTCGCGGCCGACACGGCTGAAGCGGCCGTCGGTGACGGCCACCGCGCTGGCGACCGGGTTGGCACGGTCCAGCGTGGTGATGCGCCCGTTGTGGAGGACCAGCGACGGCGACTCAGCCACGGCCCTGCTCCCCACTGGCGACGGCAGCGCCCGCGGTCGGCGGGAGCGCTTCCTTGGCGCATTCGGGCAGGCGCCCGAACATGTGCGGCTTGACCTGGTGCTGCAGCCAGGAGGTCGATGTCGGGCTGCGGTCGAACAGGCGCTTGRCCAGCGGCGGCAGCTGCTCGCCGGCCAGGATGCCCAGCAGGCCGACCAGCGCGATGATCGGCGGCGCCGGCGAGCGCACGCTGAAGAGCGCGTAGATGACGCCCACCAGCACGCCGAGCGCCAACGAAACGAGGTAGGGCTTCATTCGCGTGGCTCCGGTTCAGCCTTCGTGGGCGCCGAACATGGTCTTGGCGTAGATGATGCCCAGGCCGTAGGCGCCGCCGAACTTCTTCGCGATGCCGGTGGTCATGTCGTAGGTGCCGGTSCGGGCCCAGTCGCGCTGCAACTCCAGCAGGTACTGCAACGAGGTCATGGGCTGGGCGCCGGCCTGCACCATGCGGTCCATCGCCCGGTTGTGGGCCTCGGCCGAGACGTCGCCGCAGGCGTCGGCGATCACGAAGACCTCGAAGCCCTGGTCGAGCGCCGACAGCGCCGGGCCGACGATGCAGACCCCGGTCCAGAGCCCGCACAGCACGATGCGCGACTTGCCGATCTCGTTGACCTTCTGGATCACGGCGGCGTCCTCCCAGGTGTTCATGGAGGTTCGGTCGAGCATTGCCTGCTCGGGGAAGGCGGCCTTGATCTCGTCGAACATCGGGCCCGAGAAGCTCTTCTCGGCCACCGTCGTGAGGATGGTCGAGGCCCCGAAGCCGGCGGCCGAATGCGCCACCAGCGCCGCATTGTTGCGCAGCGTGACGGCATCGATCGAGTGCGTCGCGAAGGCCATCTGCGACTGGAAGTCGATCATGATCAGCGTGTGGTCGGTCGGCGTGAGGAGCTTGGCGCCCGGGGTGGGCTTGGCGGTGATCGGCATGGCGGGGTCCTTTCGAGAAGCAGAGCAGGTCTGCGATGGGAAGTTGCCCGAGGCTACGGCACGCAGACCTCGCCGGCTTGAACAATGTGGCGCCGTTTTTACCGTTTGTGCGCTGACGGGCGACGCACGCGCCGGACGGTCCGCTGCAGGTCAATCTGCAAGGCTGCCGGCGGCGGCGACGATCTGCGCCGAATCCGGAAAAATGCAAAGGCTGTTCGGCCCGTCGCGCGCCTCGATCTGCACCCAGCGGACCCTGCCGGCCGCGTCGACCAGGAAGTGTCCGACCAGCTGAGTGCCGTGGCTCGCGAAGACGGCATCGTCGGTTTCGTCAAGCTCGAACCCGTCCTTGGCGTTGAGTGCGGTGTTCGCTTCCATCGGCTGCATCGGTTCCGGCAACACACCGCCAGGATTGATTCGCGCCGCCTCGAATTGCGCCATGCTTGCGCGATAGGGCCATTCGGGGCGCTCGCTGCTGCCGTCGGGCAGGAACTCGAGATACGGCACGCCGAAGGCCCGGTGCGTGAGGCAATCCGGGTCGCACAGCAGCGTGACCGGCGTCGGCCGATGGCGAAAATACAGGCTGGCGTGTTCCACCGGCGTGTTGATCACGGCGAAGGTCTCGACCCCCATTGCGCGCAAGGGCGCCTGTACGCCGGCAAGCTGCAGCACCTGGCGCCGGCAGAACGGGCAATGCAGCCCGCGATAGAAGCCGATCAGGAACGGGCGACCGCGCAAGCTGTCCAGGGAGACCATTCCTTCGATGTTGGCCGCGGGAAGCGTGAACGCGGGCGCAAGCTCGCCCGGCTGCAAGGGGCGTCTCTGGTCTCCCATGGAACATCTCCTTTGGGTGTCGTCCAGTTGAAGAGCGCAAGGCCGACCGTATCACTTGTCGCAGGCCGGCACAACGCTCGACCTCGCGTGACGCGCCACCTGCCGTCCGAGTCGCGCAGGCACTCGCAATCTATCGAAGCATTGCTTCATGCAGCCGGTATCGGCCTAGCTCTTCTTGGATGTTTTCGCAAAGAACTGCGTCGGCTGGTGCTGAACGGCATCACTGCCGCACTTCGGGCATTGCAAGCGGGCAGTCTCATGCTCGGCGACGTGTTCGATGTGGTCGAAAACCTCACCGCACTTCACGCAACGATACTGGTACGTAGGCATGGCGCTTCTCCATGACGGTTGCGAGAGGCGCAGTTGCAACCTTGAATGCCGGCGCCCCTCCTCGTTGATCCTACGACGATGCCGCCGAGTTGGAAACTCTTGCACGATCTCGTCAGTCCGGAATCGGAAGCGGCTGGTCTTCCGGATGAGCAAAGGCGAGCCGGAGGCCTTCCATCTGGGCCCTGGCCAAACCGCGCGGGCTGCCCGCCACGCTCTTGGGCTTGAGTGTCGGCATCATCCACCGCGCGTGTCGATAGACCCAGATGACGCGGCGGGCTTCGTACTCGAAGCACAGGTCGAGCAAGTCATAGGCCGACGCACCGCCGCCGACCACCACCACGTCTCGACCTGTCAGATCCGCCGGTTCGCGGAGCTGAGAAGAGTGCAGTTCACGCAATTCGATGGATTCACGTTCGGGCTCGGGAACAAACGGGCGGTTGTGGGCGCCGGTGGCGCTGATCAGATGCCTGGCGCGGAAGGTCTCCGCCGGCGTCTCGACGATCCACACCTCGCCCGTGCGGTTTCAAGCCATTGCGGCCGCAGGCCAGCGCAGCACGTGACCGGTTCGCTCGGCGAAGCGCTCGAGGTCTTCGGGCGTGTCGATGTCGACGCGATAGCGCTGGTTGTCGGTGTCGAGCCAGTGCACCTGCTCCGGATGGGCTTCGCGCCAGCGGCGGCAGGCGCCATCGACCTCCCCGGCCAGCCACTGGTCGCGCAATCCGGCCTCGAAGATGACCGGATTGCCCGGCTCGCCGGCCACGCGGGGCACCACCATCGACGCCTCGCCACGCTTCTTGAAGGCGCCGATCAGCGCCGTGATGTCCTGCGCGTTGAGCATCGGCTGGTCGGCCAGCGCGACGACCACCGCGTCGAGCTGGCCCGAAAGCGCCTGCAGGCCGATGCGCACCGACGAGGCCTGGCCGTCGTCCGGCGCCGGGTTGCGCGCCAGCGTGACCGGGAATTCGCGCACCGCCGCCTCGATCGCCTCGGCGTGATGGCCGAGCACCACGACCACCTCGTCGACGCCCGCGCCCGACAGCGCGATGAGCTGGCGCCGGATCAGCGGCACGCCGCCGAGTTCGAGCAGCGACTTGGGCCGTCCGCCGAGCCGTCTGCCGGCCCCTGCGGCCAGTAGCACGGCGCCCACCACGAGCCGCGAATAGAGACCGCCGCCGCCCTTGAGGATGCAGCCCATGTCAGTCTCCGCAGCACGGCGACCTGGCCGGCAGCGCAGCCACCGCCGGGCGAGGAAGCGCAAGCTCGCCCTCCGGGTGATGCGCAGGCGACGCGGCGGATCGGCGTCGGTTCGACACCACCGCCGCCAGCACCGACAGCGCGATCTCCTCCGGCGTCGTCGCCGAAATCGGGTAGCCCGCCGGAGCCACGATCGCAGCCACGGCGGCCGCATCGGCACCCGCGGTGATCAACGAATCCTTCAGCACCTGGGCCTTGCGCGCGCTGGCGACGAAGGACACCTGCCGCGCATTCAACGACAGCGCCAGTCCCAGCGCCTGCAGGTCCCGGCGCCCCTGCGTCGCGATGACGACCCAGGCGCCGGCGCCGACCTGCGGCAGCACGGTGGCCGCATCGTCGCGGTCGATGACCCGGCAGGCATCGGGATGGTCCGCCGCCTTCGCGCCCTGGGCGACCAGCGTCACCGAGAAGCCGACGCGCGGCCCGAGCTGCACCAGGCTCGCGGCCACCGGCGAGCTGCCGATCACCACCAGCTCCGCGCGCGGCAGCAGCGGGTCGACGAACAGCTCCAGCGTGCCGCCGGAGTGGCAGGCCATGCCGAACTCGAGCACGTCGCCCAGGTCGCGTTCGTGGCCCTCCTCGGCCGGCGCGATGCGGATCATCCGCGCGCGGCCGTCGGCCAGCGCCTGGCGCACGGTGCGGATTACCGCCGGCTGCGCGCAGCCGCCGCCGACCCAGCCATGCATCTCGCCGGCGGCGGTGACGACCGCCTTGTCGCCCGGATGCGCGGACGCGGGCGGCAGCGCCTTCACGACGCTGACCAGCGCGCAGGGCGTACCGGCCTGCTGCAGCCGGCGCGCGGCCTCGAGGACGGTGTCGGCGTGGTTCATGTCATCTTCTCCTTCAGGGGGATGCCCGCGATTCAGCGCAGGTGCTTCGCGAGATCGGCAAGATCACGCAGACTGTTGAGACGCGAAAAACCGTCCACAAGTTCGCGTTTCCCGATCACCGCCTGCATCGCCTGCGATGCCGGCGGCGCCTCGGACGGATAAAACCAGTGCACCCGTGCACCGCGCGCCCGCACGCGCGCCAGTTCCTGCGCCAGCCGTTCCGGCGGATCGGCATCGAAGCCATCGGACAGCACCCAGACGCGCGCGTTGCGCTGCAGCTGTGCACGCGCATGCACCGCGTGGAAGTCCGCCACGCTGGTGGCGATGCGGGTGCCGCCGCCGAAGCCGGCCGTCACGGCATTGATCTTCTCCTGCACCGCGGCCGAATCGCTGCGCAGCAGCGGCGTGACCTCGGCCAGCCGGGTGTGGAACACGAACACCCGTGCGTTCATGGCGGCGACGAAGGCGCGCGCGATGCGCAGGAAAAGCTGGGCATGGGTTTCCATCGACCGGCTGACGTCCACCAGGATGAAGAGCCGCGGCCATTCCCGCCGCGCGGCGCGCCATGCCGGATGGATCGGCAGTCCGCCGGTTCGAAGGCTGGCGCGCAGCGTGCGCCGAATGTCGAGACGACGCCCCCGCGCATCGTCGTGCCAGCGCCGCGTCAAGCGCTTGCGCAGCCGCCGCGCGATCCGCTCGGCCAGGCTCTGCAGCTGCGTCAGGTCTTGCGGCAGCCATTGCGACAACGAGCGGTCGTGCAGCGCGTCGGTGCGGCTGGCCCCGCCTTGCGCCCGCTGCAGCGCAGCGTGGTCGTCGACGACGGGCGGCGCGTCGAGCGCGGTGTCGGCCGCGCCGGGCCGGGCCGAAGGCGCAGCGCCGTCCATGCGCTCGTGCAGGCTCTGCACCACCTGCTGCAGGCTTCGGCTCGGCCGCGTCTGGCCGCCGACCTTGGCGCGGCCCCTGGCGCGCTGCGGATACCAGTAGCTGTCGAACAGCTCGGGCCAGCGACGCCAGTCGTTGGCGTCGTGGCAGGCGATCGCGCGCCAGGCCGGGTCGAGTCGCGCCGCCCGCTCCAGCGGCAGGCGCAGCGCCGCCTGCACGAAGGCCTGCTGCTCGGAAATGCCGACCTTCATGCCGTGGTCGCGCAGCAGCGCGGCGAAGCCGGCGATGCTCTCGAGCGGGCTCGCCACGGTGTTCATGTCGGCGCCGCCGTCGATTGCGGCGCCTTCTCTGCGACGCCGACCGCGCGCCGTCCTTCGATCAACTGCCGCACGCGATCCTCGCCGAACTGGAAGCGGTCCTCGCGCGTTTTCAGCAGGCAGGCCAGCGTGGCCGCGAGCGCGTGCGGATCCTCGGGCAGCGCCTTGAAAGTCAAGCGATGCAGGGCGCGCACCCAGTCCAGCGTCTCGGCCACGCCGGGCTTCTTGGCCAGGTCTTCGCGCCGCAGCCGCTGCACGAAGGCCACCGCCTGCTCGACCAGCGCGCCTTCGGCTTCCGGCAGCGTGGTGCGCACGATCTCGATCTCGCGCGCCAGGCTCGGATAGTCGAGGTAGTGGTACAGGCAGCGCCGGCGCAGCGCATCCGACAGCTCGCGCGTGCCGTTGCTGGTCAGCACCACCTGCGGGATGTGCCTGGCATGCAGCGTGCCGAGCTCGGGCACCGTGATCTGGTAGTCGGCCAGCACCTCCAGCAGGAAGGCCTCGAAGGCCTCGTCGGCGCGATCGATCTCGTCGATCAGCAGCACGCAGGGCTGCTCGCTCGAGATGGCCTGCAGCAGCGGCCGCTCCAGCAGGTAGCCGCGCGCGAACAGGTCGGACTCCTTCAGGCCCTGGGGCTGGGTCTCGCCGAGGCGGATCGCCAGCAGCTGGCGGGYGTAGTTCCACTCGTAGGCGGCCTGCGACAGGTCGAGGCCTTCGTGGCACTGGAGCCGAACCAGCGCCTGTCCCCGGGCCCGGGCCAGCGCGCCGGCCAGCGCCGTCTTGCCGACACCGGCGTCGCCCTCGATCAGCAGCGGCCGCTCGAGCTCGCCGGCCAGCCACAGCGTGGTCGCCAGGCTCTCGTCGGCGATGTAGCCGGCGCGGTGGAGCGACTCTCGCAGCTCGGCGTCGGTCATGGCAAGCTCAGGCGCGCTTGCCGAACAGGCCGGCCACCCAGCCCTTGAGCAGGTGCCAGAAGATCGCGAGCGCATTGATCTCGTCCGGCTTGACCGTCGCGGCCGCCGGTGCGGCCGCCGAGGACTCCGGCGGCTCGACCGGTGCCATGGCGGCGGCTTCGGTCGCGGCCTCGGTCGCGGTCGTCGCGACGGCGGCCGCCTGCGGCACCGGCAAGGCGGCCGCCGCCACGCGGAAGTTGTCGACGAACTGGCCGAGCAGCATGTCGGACACCTGCACCATGAGCCGGCCGCCAAATTGCGCGAACTTGCCGTTGACGATCACCTCGGCATGGCCCACCAGCACCGAGCTGCCGGCCGTCTCGCCGGCCTCGATCGTGGCCCGGAGGTTCATCGACGCCGACGAGCCGCCGCGGTCCGAACCCTTGCCCAGCAGCTGCAGCGTCTGGTGCACCTCGTCGAGCGCCAGCACTTCGATGTCGCCCGCGAAGGCCGCATTGGCCGGCCCGACCTTGACCTTGACGCTGCCCTTGTAGTGCGTGTCGTCGATCTTCTCGGTGATGGCCGCGCCCGGCATGCAGCCGGCCGTGGCCGGCACATCGGCGAGCAGCCTCCAGGCGCGCCGGGCGTCGACGTCGAGCGGATAGCGTTTGTCGAGCTTGACTTCCATGGGTCTCCGATCCGGCGCGGCGCCTCAGAGCGCGACGCCGCTTTGCTTGAGCTGCTGCCAGACGCGATAGGCGCTGTGCGGCATCACCATGTGCCTGACGCCGAGGTGCGCAAAGGCATCGACCACCGCCGAAGTAAAGGTCGGGATCGACCCGACGTGCGGCGATTCGGCCACGCCCTTGGCGCCCAGCGGGTGGTGCGGCGACGGCGTCACGGTGTGGTCGGTCTCCCACTTCGGCGTCTCGACCGCGGTCGGCAGGAAGTAGTCCATCAGCGTGTTGCCCAGCAGGTTGCCCTGGGCATCGAAAGGCATCTGCTGGCCCATCGCGACCGCATAGCCTTCGGTCAGCCCGCCATGGATCTGGCCCTCGATGATCATCGGGTTGATGCGCGTGCCGCAATCGTCGAGCGCGTAGAACCGCCGCACCTTGGTCTCGCCGGTGCCGCGGTCGATGTCGACCACGCACAGGTAGACGCCGAACGGGAAGGTGAAGTTCGGCGGGTCGTAGTAGTGCACCGCCTCGAGGCCGGGCTCCAGCCCGGGCGGGGCCTGGTGGTAGGCGGCCCAGGCGATGTCCTTCATCGACTTGAAGCGCGCGTCGTCGCCCTTGACCTTGAAGCGGTCGATCTCCCAGTCGAGGTCGTTCTCGCCGACCTCGAGCAGGTGGGCGGCGATCTTGCGCGCCTTGGCATGGATCTTCCGCGCGGCCATCGCCACCGCGGCGCCGCCCACCGGCGTCGAGCGCGAGCCATAGGTGCCGAGACCGTAGGGCGCGGTGGAGGTGTCGCCTTCCTCGACCTGGATCACCTCCGAGGGGATGCCGAGTTCGGTGGCGATGATCTGGGCGTAGGTGGTCGCGTGCGCCTGGCCGGTCGAGATCGTGCCCATGCGCGCGATCGCGCTGCCGGTCGGGTGGATGCGGATCTCGCAGCTGTCGAACATGCCGACGCCGAGGATGTCGCACATCTTGCTGGGCCCGGCGCCGACCACTTCGGTGAAGGCGACCAGGCCGATGCCCATCAAGGTTGGCGAGTCCGGATCGGCCCGCTTGGCGGCCTGTTCGGCCCGCAGCCCCTTGTAGTCGCAGGCCGCCAGCACCTTGTCCAGCGCCGCCTGGTAGTCGCCCGAGTCGTACTCGAAGCCGAAGGCCGAGGTGTAGGGAAACTGCTCCTTGCGGATGAAGTTCCTGGCCCGGATCTCGGCCTTGTCCATGCCGAGCTGCTGCGCCAGGATGTCGACCATGCGCTCGATCAGGTAGACCGCTTCGGTCACGCGGAACGAGCAGCGGTAGGCCACGCCGCCGGGCGCCTTGTTGGTGTACACGCCCTTCACGCTGCACCAGGCCGCCGGGATGTCGTAGGAGCCCGAGCAGATGTGGAACATGCCGGCCGGGTACTTGGTCGGATCGGCGCAGGCGTCGAAGGCGCCGTGGTCGGCGAGCACGTTGACGCGCAGGCCGAGGATCTTGCCGTCTTGCGTGGCGGCGATCTCGCCGTCCATGTGGTAGTCGCGGGCGAAGGCAGTGCTCGAGATGTTCTCGATCCGGTCCTCGATCCACTTCACCGGCTTGCCGAGCACGATGCTGGCGACGATCGCGCAGACGTAGCCCGGATAGACGCCGACCTTGTTGCCGAAGCCGCCGCCGATGTCGGGCGAGACGATGCGCACCTTCGACTCCGGAATGCCCGACAGCAGCGACACCACGGTGCGCACCACGTGCGGCGCCTGCGAGGTCATCCAGGTCGTGAGTTCGCCGCGGACCGGATCGAAGGAGGCCACGCAGCCGCAGGTCTCGAGCGGGCACGGATGCACGCGCGGGTAGAAGATGCGTTCCTTCACCGTCACCGGCGCCGAGTCGAAAGCGGCGTCGGCCGCGGCCTTGTCGCCCGCCTCCCAGGTGAAGATGTGGTTCGGATGGTCGCGCTTGCCATGCGCGCCCTCGGTCTTGCCCGCCAGGTCCTCGCGCAGCACCGGCGCATCGGGCGCCAGCGCGGCGTAGGGGTCGAGCACCACCGGCAGTTCGTCGTACTCGACGATCACCGCCTCGACGCCATCGGCCGCCGCATAGCGGTCCTCGGCGATCACGACCGCGACTTCCTGCATCTGGAAGTGCACCTTCTCGTCGGCCAGCACCGCCTGCACATCGCCGGCCAGGGTCGGCATCCAGTGCAGCTTGAGCGGCTTCAGGTCTTCGGCCGTCAGCACTGCGATCACGCCGGGCACCTTCAGCGCCTCGGACTTGTCGATCTTCTTGATGCGCGCATGGGCGACCGGCGAACGCACGATGTCCATGTGCAGCATGCCGGGCATCTCGATGTCGTCGACATAGTTGCCCTTGCCCTGGATGAAGCGCGCGTCTTCCTTGCGCAGGCGGCTGTCGCCCATGCCCTGCAGCGCGGCCGTGCGCTCGAGCAGTTCGGGCTTGATCGGGGCGTTCATTGGACCCCCTTGGCGCTACGCGCCGTCCCCCCGAGGGGGAATTCGCCCTTCGGGCGGCCGTGCGTGCTCACTGGAGTACCTTCGTGCTTCGCACTGCGGTGCGAGCTTGCTTGGGAGCGGCCCGGCGCTGCGCTCATGCGGCCACCTCTTCAGTTTGCTGCAGCTTCGCCGCCGCATACAGGACGGCCTTGACGATGTTCTGGTAGCCGGTGCAGCGGCACAGGTTGCCGCCGATGCCGGCACGCACTTCCTCTTCGGTCGGATTCGGGTTCTCCTGCAGGAAGCGGTAGCTGCGCATCAGCATGCCGGGCGTGCAGAAGCCGCACTGCAGGCCGTGCTCCTTGTAGAAGCCCTCCTGCACCGCATGCAGCAGCGGGCCCTTGGCGAGGCCCTCGACGGTCAGCACCTCGGAGCCATCGCACTGGATCGCCAGGTGGGTGCAGCTCTTGACCGACTGGCCGTCGAGGTCGACGGTGCAGGCGCCGCAATGGCTGGTTTCGCAACCGATGTGCGCGCCGGTCAGGCGGCAATCCTCGCGCAGGAAGTGGATCAGCAGCGTGCGCGGCTCGACCGCCTTCTCTACGCGCTTGCCGTTGATGGTGAGACTGATGATCTGCTTGCCCATGGGTCGGCTCCTTGTTGTACTTATTTGCAGCGCGACAGCGCCAGGCGCAGCGCGCGCTGCACCATCTGTCCGGCCATCGCGGTCTTGTAGTCGCGGTCGCCGCGCAAGTCCTCGGCGGGGTCGCAAATGGCCATCGCACGCGCGGCGGCATCGGCGATCGCGGCTTCGGTCAGCGGCTTGCCGAGCAGCGCGGCTTCGGCGTCGTTGGCACGCAGTGCCGTCGGCGCCAGGTTGGTCAGCGCAATGCGGATGTGGCTCACCTTGCCACCGTCGAGGCGCAGCACCACCGCCGCCGCGGCGGTGGCCCAGTCGCCGGTCTTGCGCTTGAGCTTCTGATAGGCGTAGCCGGTGCCGGGCGCAAAGGCCGGCATGCGGATCGCGGTCATTACCTCGTCCTCGGCCATGTCGGTCATGTAGGTGCCGTGGAAGAAGCCGTCAGCCTTCACCTGGCGCGTGCCCTTCGGGCCCTCGAGCACGAACACGGCGTCCAGCGCCATCGACAGCGCGGGGTGGTCGTTGCCCGGGTCGCCATGCGCGATGTCGCCGCCGATGGTTCCCCGGTTGCGCACCTGCGGGTCGGCGATCTGCTTCGCGGCCTCGGGCAGCAGCGGCAGCTTCTGCTGCAGCAACGCCGAGCGGATCAAGTCGTTCTCGACCGTCATCGCACCGATCACGATCGTCCCGCCCTCCTCGCGGATGCCGCGCAGACTTTCGATGCGGTTCAGATCGATCAGGTGCGCCGGCTGCGCGAAGCGCAGCTTCATCATCGGCAGCAGGCTGTGGCCACCGGCCAGCAGCTTGGCGTCGCCGCCGTACTGCCCGAGCAGCGCGATCGCATCGCCGACCGAGCGGGGCGCGTGGTAGTCGAATCCGGATGGGATCATCGTTCTTGTCTCCTGTCGTGGGGTCGCCGACAGAAGTTAAGGCGACCGGGTTTCGACCGCGGGCTCCGACGCACGAACCACCGCATCGCACGCACGAATGGCGGCGTTCGTTGCATGAACGGCGAGCGCCGGATCGCCAGCTCGGGTTTTCCCTGATGATCTGGCCCGGTCCGGCCCGGCGACGGCCAGGTGCTCACGTTCCTGTCCCGGAACGATCGCGTGGGTCGCCAACGAAGCGTGCGCGCAGCACAATCCGGACACCCCGAGGAGTCATCCATGAACGCACCACCCACCTACGCGCATGCGATCGTCACGACCGCCGAACTGGGCGTGATGCTGTCCGCCGGAGGGAACCCACCATGAGCGAGCGTCATTCACCGGCATGCGACGTGATCGCAGCCGTCACCACCACTGTCGCCACCGCCGAGCAGGCGGGCGCGCTCGCCACCGCCATGGTCGAGCGCCGCCTTGCCGCTTGCGCGCAGCTCACGCCGATCGACAGCGTCTATCGCTGGCAGGGCGAACTGCAGCGCGAGGCCGAAGTCCGTGTGCTGTTCAAGACCACGGTGCTGCTGACGCCCGCGCTGATGACCGCCATTGCGCAGTGCCATCCCTACGAGGTGCCGGACATCCACGCCGAGACGCTGGCGGACGTGCATCGGCCCTATGCGGACTGGGTGGCGGCGAACGTGGTGAGCGCATAGGCCATGAAGCGTGAAGTCGTCCCCCTCGGCACCGGGCCCGCACCCGTCTCGGTGCTCGACCTGCTGCGCTTCGAGCGCCTGCTGTCCGAGCTGTCGGCCGCCTTCATCGACTTGCCGTCGCAGGATATCGATCGTGCCATCGAGGACAGCCTCGAGCGCATCGTGACAGCCTTGCAGATCGACCGATGCACGCTCAACCGGGTCTTTCCGTTGACCGGATGGATCGAAGTCACGCATTCTTTCGCGGTCGAGGGCGTCGAACCGGTGCCCAAGGCGCTGCCGGCACGCTCGCTGCACCCCTGGATCATGTCCAGGTCGCTGCGCAACCTGCCGTCGATGTTCGAGCGCCTCGACGACCTGCCACCGGAGGCGAACCTCGACAAGGAGGCCTTTCGCCGCACCGGGCTCAAGTCGCACGTCACGATGCCCATCGTCGTGGCCGGGGAGCTGCACGGCTCGCTGAGCTTCGGCTGCGTTCGCGCCGAGCGCAGTTGGCCGGACAGCCTGCTTGCACGGATGCGTCTCTTGACCCAGATCTTCGGCAGCGCGCTGGCCCGCAAGCAGACGCAGGAAGAACTGGACATCGCGATCGGCTTCGAACGGCTCGCGAGCGCCATCCTGGCCTCCCTCGTGCTGGCGAAGCCGGGCGACGAGAGCCGGGCCATCGCGCTCGGGCTGCAGCAGATCGGCGAGTTCGTGGGGGCCGATCGGGTCGCGCTCTGGGAGAAGCTCGGCGAGGGGGACGCGCGCTTTGGCGCCACGCGCCACTGGAATGCGGACGGCTTCGCGGCCACGATCGATTCGGACACGTCGGTTGCCCTGCCCTGGGTCAGCGCCCGCATTGCCGCCGGCCATGTGGTGCGCGTCACGCGCGTCTCCGAACTGACGTGGTCCGCGACGAGCGACGGCGAGGCCCTGAAGGCCGCGGGCATCCGCTCGCTGCTGGTGGTTCCGATCTCCGTGTCCGGACGAAGCGCCGGCGCCCTGTCGATCTCCAGCCTCCGGCGCGAGCACGAATGGCCCGACGCATTGACGCCGGGCGTCAGGCTGCTGGCCGAGGTGTTCGGCAGCCTGCACGCGCGCGAGGCGGCCGAGCGACGCAAGTTGGCCGCGGAGGTCGAAGCGGCGCACTGGCGCGAGCGCCTGGCGCACCTGGTGCGAGTGCACACCGCCGGCGAGATGTCGGTCGCGCTGGCCCACGAGATCACCCAGCCGCTCGGTGCGATCGAGAACTACGCGCTCGCCGCTCGCCGTCGTGCCGGCGAGCCGACGCCCGATCTGGCGCGGGTGCTCGAACTGCTCGACAAGGTCATCGGCCAGGCGACGCGGGCCGGCGACGTGGTCACGCGGATGCGCAGCATGGCGCAACGCCACGAGCTGGACCCTCGGCCGATCGACATCGAGCGCGCGATCGCCGAGTGCATCGGCATGGTCAAGATGGACTGCGAGCTGCGCGATATCCGTATCCGGTCGGCGTCATCCGCTGGACTGCCGGTGGTGACGGTCGACGAGATCCACCTTCAGCAAGTGGTATTGAACCTGCTGCGAAACGCGATGGAGGCGATCGAACTGCCGGGCGCCGGCAGCGCGAGGGAGATCCGCATCGCGATCGCGCTCAACGAGCGCGACGAGGTGCAGGTGGACGTCGCGGACAGCGGCGCCGGCATCGCCGAAGGCGACCTCGAACGCATCTTCGAGTCTTTCTACTCGACCAAGTCGAGCGGCCTTGGCGTCGGCCTCGCGATCTGCCGCAAGCTGATCGAGGCGCACGGCGGAACGCTGTGGGCGGCGCACAATCCCGGCGGTGGTGCCTTGTTGCGCTTCACGCTTCCCATCACCTCGTCCACAGACTGACGCCATGGCCGAACCCACCGTATTCATCATCGACGACGACGAGGCCTACCGCGATTCGGTTCAGGAACTGGTGAGCTCGGTCGGCCTGGCGACCGAGACCTTCTGTTCGGCGCTGGATTTCCTCGAGGCCTTCGACCCCGCGCGCCCCGGCTGCCTGGTGCTCGACGTGCGCATGGCGCGCATGAGCGGGCTGGCGCTCCAGGAGCGCCTCAACGCAATGGGCGCGCGCATTCCCATCGTGTTCATCAGCGGTCATGGCGACATCGCCATGGCGGTCAAGGCCGTCAAGGACGGTGCGGTGGACTTCGTGCAGAAGCCCTACCGCGAGCAGCAGCTGCTCGATGCGATCGACGAAGCGCTGCGGCGCAACGCGACACCGCGGGCGCCCTCGGGCGACGCGCGACACCTGCAGGCGAAACGGGTCGAGTCCCTGAGTACGCGTGAACACGAAGTCATGAACCTGGCGCTGAAGGGGCTGCCGAGCAAGCTGATCGCCAAGGAGCTGGACATCAGCCACCGCACGGTCGAGCAGCATCGCAGCCGCCTGCTCGAGAAGCTGGGCGTCGGTTCGATCAACGAGCTGCTGCGCCTCAATCTCGACCGCCCCGCCGACTGAGGCACGGACGCGGTCGTCGATATCGCCCGGCTGGATGCCACCGATTTTCAGGAGCGACCGGTCGGCGTGCGCCCGCTGTGCGCAGCCCTACGCCGGGCCTGCCCGGATGTCAAGTGACATCGAGGATGTACGTGGCAGCACCTAGCACCTTGCGTGGGCGCACGGCTCCAGACTGCGTGTGCGCCACGATCTCCGCCGCAGCCGACCCCGCCTACAGTCACGGGCGGATCTTGTTCGCGCAGTCCGGCGGCCCCTTCCCTGGGGCCATCCAATCGAGTAAAAGCGTTGCTTGAACGAGGAGGCCATACATGATTCGAGCCCGATTCTTCACCGGTCCCTGGCTGCTCGCGGCGGCGCTTGCGCTCGGCGCCGGTGCACAGGCCCAGCCTTCACCGAACGCCGGCGCCAAAGCCCCGAGCAAGGCTGCCGCAACGCGTGGGCCCCAGCTCGAGGCCAAGGCCATCGACCTGCTGCGCGCCATGAGCGCCAGCCTGACGGCCTCGAAGTCGATGGCCTTTACGGCCGTCGCCACCTACGAGAGCCCGAGCAGCGTCGGGCCGTCGCTGGCCTATGCGACCTCCTCCGAGGTGCTTCTGCAGCGCCCCGACAGGCTGCGCGTCGTCACCTTGGGTGACGGACCGCCCGCGGAGTACTACTACGACGGCAAGACCCTCAGCGCCTTCGCGCCGGCCGAGAACCTGGTGGCCGTGGCGCCGGCACCGCCGACCATCGACGCCATGCTCAAGCAGGCTTTCGACAACGCCGCGATCTACTTCCCCTTCGCCGACATCGTCGGCAGCGACCCCTTCAAGACGCTCACCGAGGGCCTCACCAAGGCCTTCTATATCGGCCAGTCGAAGGTCGTCGGCGGCACCACCACCGAGATGGTCGCCATTGCCAGCGACCAGATGTTCATGCAGATCTGGATCGGCGCCGACGACAAGCTGCCTCGCAAGATGCGTGCGGTGTTCCGCGGCGACCCGCTCCGGTTGCGCCACCAGGTCGAGCTCTCGAACTGGAAGCTGGACCCGGTGATCGCGGCCGAGGCCTTCGCGGCGGTCAATGCGGCCAACGCGAAGAAGATCGCCTTCGCCGCGCCGAAGCCGCCGGCGGCCGCGAAGAAGGCGGCCAAGCCCGCGGCCAAACCGCAGTAAGGAGCACGGACGATGACCACCCTCAAGACATTTCTTCCTCTGCTGGCAGGCTTGCTCATGACGGCCGGGTTCCATGCGCCGGCCGCTGCCTGGGCCAGCGCCAACCGCTTCGGCGGCCACTCCTCGGGCGGCTGGGGCGGCGCCGAGCACACCAACCGCTGGGGCGGAAGCACCGAGCACAGCTGGGACGGCGCCACCAGCCACACCAACATGTACGGCGGCACCACCACCGGGGTGGCCGGCTACGGCGCCGTGCACACCACCGCAGGCGGATTCAGCACCTACCACCCGCCGGCCTACGGCGCCGCGGGCTACGCGCCCTATCACGCGCCGGTCGCGGTGCCCTACTACCACGCGGGCTGCTACGACTGCGCCGGCGCGGTGGCCGCGGGCGCGGTGGTCGGGGTGGCCGCCGGTGCGGCGGTCGCCAGCGCCAACCGCGCGGTCTATCCCATGGGCGTCAGCTACGCCCGGGTGCCCGCGGGCGCGGTCATGGTCAACCGCTACGGCGTCGACTACTACCAGGTCGGAGACAGCTGGTTCCGGCCCTTCTACGGCGCCAACGGCGTCTACTACACTGTCGTAGGCGCACCGTGAGCGCGCACCGCCGGCATTCAAGGACCTCGACAACGTCCCGCTTCTTCCGAGCATCGCTCGCCGGCGGCCTGGCCGCGGCGCTTGCCCTTCTCGCCAGCGGCTGCGCGGCGCCCGGCTCGGGCAACGCCGGCATCACCGCGTCCGATGACAGGGCCAAGGTCTCCAACGTCGGCTTCCTGACGGAACCCGGCCGGCTGAAGGTCCAGCCCGCCAACGGCGGCTTCCTCTGCTGGCGGCAGCCCGGCATCAATTGGAGAAGCTACGACAAGGTGATGATCGAGCGCATCCAGGTCTACGTCACGCCGGCCAGCGCGCAGAGCCCGATCGACCCGACCGACCTCAAGACGCTGCTCGACTACTTCCACAGCGCGCTGGTCAAGAACCTGTCGCCCGAAGTGCAGTTGGTCAACGCCCCCGGCCCCGGCGTGCTGCGCGTCAGGCTGGCGCTGACGTCTCTGGTGCCGACCAACACGCTGGCCAGCATGGCCGGCACCGCGGTGCCCTACGGCTTCGTCGCCGAGATGGGTTCGGGCGCGGCCACGGGGCGCCCGGTCGGCTCGACGCCCTACCTGGGCAAGACCGGCCTCGAGGCCCAGTTCCGCGACGGCGCCACGGGAGCCGTGCTGGGCGAATGCGCGGACACCCAGATCGGACTCAAGTACGCGGCCGACCTCGACAAGAACGCCACCACGGCGGCAGAAGCCTGGATGAACGGCTACGTCAGCTCCTTCACCAGCTGGAGCTACGCGCAGGACGCCTTCAACAAGTGGTCGTCGGCCTTCGCCCAGCGCTTCGCCGAGCTGCGGGCCCAGTCGCCGCAATGACGTAAGGCGAAGCTCCTCTCAGCGGAGAGTTCCAGACGTTCGTTCAACATACGATTCCCGCAGCGCATGCGCGAGGTCGTAGGCAGCCGCTTGCGACGGCGTCAGCGTGAGGAGCGTGGGGTCGACTGTCTTGGCGAAGGCGATCATCGATTTCTCGACGCCCGGCGCCTCCACCATGCTGAGTTCCGCGACATACAGCTCTCGAAAGCGCCGCTTCGCCCGGTCGGTTTCTGCGGCCGCATGGTCGCCGGGCGTCGCAAGAAGCGCCGCAGTCTTCACGGTCTCGAGGTAAATCGTCCTGCGAAGCTCGGCCAGCGGCTTCATGGCTTCAGCCTCGCGAGCGGCAGCCTCCCTGAGCCTTGTCGAGTTGAAGCTCAGGACGCTGATCACGACGCCGGCGACGACGGCCAGAACCTGAACCGTTGTCGCTACCAGTTCGAGAGTGCTTTTCGCATCTGCCATGGATGTGCTCCTCTTGCGTCGGCGTGGCTGCGCCGAGTTCAGTCCTCACGGCCGCGAAACGACGCCGCGCTGCCGACCGGCGCCATCAGGTTCGTCGGGCGCCAACCAGCAACAGCGACATGAGCACATGCAGCCCGACGGCCGGCCACAACAGCACACCGTTCACCTTGCCCGCCGGGTCGGCGGATTCATGCAAGGTTCCCGGCCGAAATCAGACACCCAAGGTCAAGGCGGACGTGCCGCACGTGCCACCTGCGCTATCGAAGCCAGCAGCGAACTCCCCTGAAACGGCTTGACCAGATAGCCCGAGACGCCGCGGCGCTTCGCCTCCGCGCGCAGCTCCGGCGAGTCGTGCACCGTGATCAGAATGACCGATGGCCAGCCCCCGCGTCCCGCCAGTTCGGTCGCCAGGTCGAGGCCCGACATGGCTGGCAGCTTGAAGTCGCTGACCACACACACCGCACCATCGACGCCTCCGGTCGCCAGCAACGCTTCTGCCGACCCAAAGGAGACCGCTTGAAATCCCGCGGCATTGAGCAAGCGCCCAATCGCCTCCCGCACGCTGTCATCGTCCTCCACCACAACCACCACCCGGCCTGCGCTCGACGCCATCACGGATCTCCGTGCGACTTCTGATGGCGCCTGTGGACCTGCCCGGACCCGGCTGTGTGTCCGACGCTGTTCAAGCTGTCATCGAGTGATCGCAAATTGGGGTCACGCGGCCATGATCCCGCGGCCCGATCGGCGCGTAAATCCGGCCGAGGGGCAAAACCGTTGCCCGAAAGACCGTCCCTATGGCGCGCTGCGGTTCAGCTTCTCGGCCAGGGCGCCGAGTTCGGCCGCCGAGTCCACGCCCAGCTTGACCATCAGGTGGGCGCGTTGCGTCTTGATCGTGCGTTCGCTGCTGCCGAGTTCGTCGGCAATCTGCTTGTTCAGCCTGCCCGCGACGATGCGATCGAAGACCTCCCGTTCGCGGCCCGAGAGCGTCGCGAACAAGGCGCGAATCCGCGAGGCCTCGGCGCTGGCCGCCCGTTGCGCCGCATCGCGAGCGAGCGCGCGCTCGAGCGCTGCCAGCAAGGCGTCGCGCCGGATCGGCTTCTCGAGGACATCCACTGCCCCGCCCTTCATGGCCTGCACGGTGGAAGGCACGTCCGCATGTCCCGTCAGGAAGACGATCGGCAACGCGACCCCGTTGTCCCGCAGCGCGCCCTGCAGGTCCAGGCCCGACGGGCCGGGCATGCGGACATCGAGCAGCAGGCAACTCGGACGATCGGGCGGCGGACGAAGCAGGAACTCGCCCGCCGACGCGTAGCCGCGGCCCTCCAGGCCCGCCATGTCGAGCAAGCGCAGCAGCGCCGTGCGCAGCGACTCGTCGTCATCGACGACGTGTATGAGCGGGGCAGTGTTCATGCGAGGGCGGCGCTCGGAACGCTGCTTTCGCCGTGCACGGGCAGCGAGACGTGGAACACGGTGCCATGGCCGGGATCGCTCTCCACCCGGATGCGGCCTGCGTGCGCTTCGACGATGGTCCGCGCGATCGACAAGCCGAGCCCCATACCCCGACGCTTGGTGCTGAAGAAGGAATCGAAGAGCTTGGGGACGTGTTCGGGCGCAATGCCCCGGCCTCGATCGCGCACGGTCACTGCGAGCCCGTCGGCCTCGGGCACGACCGACACGACGATCGTGCGCCGGTCCAAGGGCAGGTTCGCGACAGCGTCCATCGCATTGAGCACGAGATTGATGAGCACTTGCTGGATCTGGACCGGATCCCCGAAGACCCGGCCGGGCGTCGCTGCGTTTCGAACGACCAGGGTCAGCTCCCTGCGCCGCGCTTCTGCCTGGAGGATGCTGCACGCATCGCTGACGATGTCGGCGAGCTCGAAAGCCTGACGCTCGATCGCCTTGTTGGACAGCAGCGTGCGCAGGCGGCGAATGACATCGCTGGCGCGCAGGTCGTCCCGCCGGATGTCGCTGAGGATCATGCGCAGGTCCTCGCGCCGGTCGACATCGGCCTGGAGGATCATCTCGGCGGCCTCGGCGTTGGTCAGGATGGCCGCCAGCGGCTGGTTGATCTCGTGGGCGATCGAAGCCGTCAGTTCCCCGGCGATCGCCAGGCGCGAGGCGTGGGCCAGTTCGCCCCCCCGCTGCACCAGCGCCATCTCGGCCTTGCGGCGACGGTGGTGCTCGAGCAAGAGGGAAGCGATGAGCCCGGCCTGAAGCAGGATCACTGTGCTGCCGATGATGGCCACCGTCCGGTTCGCCTCCCAGAACGTGGGCTGCCTGAACTGCAGCACGGCGTCGGCCGGGATGTCGCTGTCGGCGATCCCCCAGCGGCGGGTCTGGCGCAGGTCGACGTTCAACGCGTTGGGCATGGCCTTGGGCAGATTCAGCGACGCCGGCAAAGCGCCGTCGAGCAGCTTGTTGACGATCTGCCCCGCCTGCTGGCCGGCGGCCTCGAAGCTCGGGACCCGGCCACCGACCGCGCCGGTGCCGACGAAGCTGCTGAACGTTCCGTAGACCGGGGCGTTGGCCGCCTTGGCCACCATCTGGACGGATTCGCGCGGGGTGTACTTGAGGACATCACTGCCCTGGTAGAAGCCGGGGGTGAAGACGATCCAGTCACGATCCAGACCACGCAGACGCTCCAGCAGCTTGTCGGTCGGCTGTCCAGCCAGGAATTCGATGGCCACCCGGCCTTCGAAGCGCACCAGGGTGTCGCGCAGCAGCGCTTCCCATTCGCGGTCGCGCGACGTCGCGCCGGTCACGACGAGCAGGTGCTGCGCCTTCGGATGCCAGTGCAGCGCCTGCTCGACCGTGCCGGCGGGGTCGTACTCGACCGGAACGCCGACGACGTCGGCGGGGAGCGTCGGGAACGGATTCGGGTACGCCTTGAACGCGGCCGTGTGGACGATCGGAACACCCGGGAAAAGTTGCGCGCGACGGCGCAGCATGAAGTCGAGCGATTGCCTTGCAACGGCCACGACGAGGTGCGGCGGCCGCCTGGCGTATTTGTCCCGCAAGTACGTCGCGACGGTGCTTTCGTAGTCTTCGCCGACGAACTCGGGATAGTCGAGAAACTCGCTGAAGATCTCCACCGGACGGTCGGCGGAATCCACGATCGCGCTTTTCAATCCGCGCTCGACGTCGACGTTGGCGGGCACGAGGCGGCCGTTGGAATAGAGCACCAGCACATTCCTCGCGTCGGCAGACATTGCCGTCGGGGTGATCAGCGCGCAGAGGATTGCGATGACCCACCCATGCCGCCGTCCGCCTCGAATGGCTGCGGTCGGGAATCCTCCGCAAGGATCGGCCCTTGACGGCGTATCTGTCTGAATGCCCATCGTTTCGACCACATTGCAAGCGATTCGGCGGATGATCCGCGCAACGCGCTTGTAAGTCCACCGTATCAATGCACTGATCAGCTTGCGCCTGCTCATGCGCTCGACGGTGTGCCGGCGCGGCCGCTCCTTCTGCCAGCTTCACTTTCGGGCAACCGCTTTGCCCTTCGACCCCCTTCTCAGGTCTCTGCGATGGGACGAAGATGGCGATGAAGATGCCGCGCGGTGCGCGTTGCGCCATCGGCACAACCCAAGGAGATCGTCATGAAGCGTTACATACTTGCCGCGACAGCCGCGTTGGGCGTTTTCTGTCTTGTTCCGTCATCGTCCTGGGCGGTCACATGCGCCAAGGGCGTCTATCGCGCCGGCTGCGCCGGCCCCAACGGCGCGGCCGTGGTCAAGAAGCCGCCGCCGGCGCAGGTCACATGCGCCAAGGGCGTCTATCGCGCGGGTTGCGCCGGGCCGAACGGCGCAGCGGTTCGCAGGTACTAGCTGYCGGGCGCAAGGACGCGCCAGCCGACCGCGAGGATCACAACGTGCTTGTTCAACAACAATGGAGAAAAACATGAAGTCAACCAAGTTCATTCTGGTGCTGTGCGCCGCGGTGGTGGCAGCGGGTTGTGTCAGCAAGCAGACCTACAACACCGAAGTGCAGAAGGCCGATACCTACGCGGCGCTCGACAAGCAGCTCTCGGGCCAGTTGAGCAGCGACCAGGCACAGATCACGCAGTTGCAGAATCAGCTCAAGGTGACCATGGTGAACGAGGTGCTCTTCCCCGAAGGCGGCTGGGCGCTCAGCCCCAAGGGTGAACAGGCGCTGGGCAAGATCGCGCCGACGCTTTCAAACCTGCCCGGCCAGCAGATCATCGTCCAGGGCTTCACCGACAACGAGCCGATCGGTCCGGCACTGAAGGCGCGGTTCCCGTCCAACCTCGAACTCTCGTCGGCGCGGGCGGACAACGTCGCGCGCTTCCTCACCTCGAAGGGTGTGCCGCCGAACTCGATCTCGGCGCAAGGCTTCGGCGAGGCACGGCCGGTGGCGAGCAACGACACGCCGCAAGGCAAGGCGAAGAACCGCCGCGTCGAGATCGTCATCACGGCGGCCAGCCGGCCATAGCAGCTGCGCGGGCACGGCGACTCTCGCGGAACACGCTGCGCGGCGCCGTGCGGATCGCATCTACAGCGGGTGGACCTCGCTGATCCCGAGTTGCTCGAGCAAGCGCGCAACGCTGGTGCGCGCCACCGGCAGCGGTGTCGTCTCGCCGCGCAGCTTCAGGCTGACCCTGCCCTCCTCGCGCAGGATCTGCTCGGCGAAGTCGAGGTTTGCGAGGTAGCTGCGATGGATGCGGAAGAACGAGGCGCCGTCGAGCCGCTCCGCCAGGTCGCTGATGTTGAGGTTGCAGAAGCTGGAGCCCTGTGCGGTGCTGACCCAGGTGTAGTGGCCTTCCGAGCGGATGTAGGTCACGGTCTCGACGTCGACCAGCACGATCCGGTTCTGCGAGATGGTCGGGATCTTGTGCAGCTGCCGCTTGGCCGGTGCGGGCTTCTCGGCCGACAGGCTGGCCGGCGTCATCGGCGGCGCGGGCTCCTCGCCGCTCACCAGTTCGGTGATGTCGTAGAAGATCAAGGTGTAGCCGGTGGTGTCGCCGCGCAGGTCGGACAGCTTGGTCACCTTGATCAGCAGCACCCGCTCCGGAATGTTGATGATCATGGTCATCGGCGGCGGGTTGCTGACCGGGCACTCGGCCTGGTCGAGCAGGAACTTCACCTTGGCCACCGAGCGCTCAGGGTGGAACGACAGCACCATCTTCTCGAAGGGCTGCTTGTCCTCGACCGGCAGCAGGCGCCGGGCCAGGCTGTTCATGGCCATCACCCGGAGCTCGCGGTCCAACTGGACCACGCCAGGGTCGAAGCGTTCCAACAGATACAGCGGACTGCGCACGGGCATCGGTGTCTCCAGCGGCGTGTGATCCGCCTTGACGCGATTGGAGCATTGTTTTGGCCCGCCGCTCAGCGGTCCTTGCGCAGCAACTGGCGCAGGGTCGGCCTGGGCGCCGCCCTGGACGGCGAATCCAGCCGCGCGCGGAAAGCGGCGCGCTGGGCCTGGAGCACCTCGGCGAGCGCGGCGACACTGGCCGCGTGGTAGTGCCAGACGCCGGTCACCGCGAAGTGGCCGGCCTGGCCGGCATGCGGCTTGGGAGCGATTCGAACGTTGTCCGTGCCAATGCTCTGCAGGATCTCGGCACGGGCGCTGGCCAGCGTCGCCTCGCGGCCTTCGAAGCCCTCGATGTCGCGGCTCAGCTCGATGCCGATGGCATGGATCGACGGGTAGCGCTCGGCGATGAAGCTCACCACCTCCGCGAGGACCAGTTTCGGCAGCGCCTTGGCTCGGAAATCGGCGAAATCGGTGGTGAGGAAGTTCTCGACCCGCACCTCGTCGCCACCCGGGCTCAACGTGACGGACTGGACCCGTCCGATGAGGGAGGAACCGTCATAGACCTCGATGGGCTCACCCAGCACATAGGGGCAGCCCTGCGGGCCGGTCAGGTGCAAACTCTGGAAGGTCATGAATTGAAACGCGTGGCCCAGCGCACACTGTACTTGGCGCCGGATGGCCTGCAAGGCATGGCATTCCCGATCTGTCGCCTGCGGCACTCGGGTCCGGCGGCAGGCGAGGCACTCAGCGGGTGTGCGCCTCGGCCCAGCGGACGATGTCCGCCGCGCCCATCGCCCCGGCTTGGCGGGCCACTTCGCGCCCGCCCCTGAACAGCGCCAGCGTGGGGATGCTGCGAATGTTGAAGCGTGCGCCGAGGGCGGGAACCGCCTCGGTGTCGACCTTCGCGAGGCGCACCCGGGGTTCGAGCCGGGCCGCCGCCTGCTCGAAGCCCGGCGCCATCTGGCGGCAGGGGCCGCACCAGGGCGCCCAGAAATCGACCAGCACCGGAATCTCGTTGCGCGCCACGTGGCGGTCGAAGGCGGCCTCGTCCAGTGCGGTGGAGTGGCCGGTGAACAACGGCCGATGGCAATTTCCGCAGTCGGGCGCACTGCCGAGTTGCGCGGCCTGCACGCGGTTCGTGGTGTGGCAATGCGGGCAGACGATGTGAAGGGTGTCGGTCATGGGGTCTCCATCGGCGGGCGTTCAGGTCCACGGCAACTGGGGGCGCGATTCGGGAGATGCAAGATCCTGAAATAATGAACACTTTGTTACAGGAGTCTTATTTCGTGATCTTGAGAACCCCTTCGACCGCACTCGCCATCGCGGCAGCCCTCTGCGTGCTTGCAGGTTGCGCCGGCCAGTCCAGGAACCAGGGCCAGCCCGCCGCTGCCGCCCCGGTGCCCGAGCCGGTCGCCGCCGCCCCCGCCCCGCTCAAGCCCGAAGTGCCGAGCACCGGCAAGACCAGCTACGACCAGGTCGTGAAGCTGGTGCGCGGCGCCCGCGGCGACGAGGACAAGCTCGAGAAGGCGCTGGTCGGCAAGGACCTCAGCGCGCGCGTGTCCAAGGTCAAGGGCGCCGGCGACGACTTCGCGGTGCGGCCGGCCGACCCGGTGCGCTTCCGCTGCGACGAGGGCGAGTCCTTCGCGGGCGGCCAGGTCTCCTCGCGGATCGTCGGCGTCGACTGGTCGGCCGACACCAAGCGCGCGCTGCTGCAGCTCGATCGCTGCGGCCCCGCGGCGGCGGGCGCCGGCTTCGGCGCCGGTGCGGACGCCACGGC